>NZ_JAJJPB010000029.1:0-35170 GCF_020908015.1 Clostridium aromativorans | reverse complement strand
TCACATTAAAATTATTGTAATAAGTATCAAAAATGCATTTTTAAAATACAAGGGACAGTTTCCGCCCATAATAAAAAAGGAAGAGTATTCATATTGAGGGAAAATCTGCGCCATATAAATTTTTACTGTGACTTTCATATATTTAACTTTTGGTTTTTTGCATTATTATGATATAATGTTTGATGTAATGTGCAAGCTTGGAAACTTGTTAAATATAAGGAGAGGTTTAAATGATACAGTTTAAAAACGTGAGCAAGGTTTACAACAACAACATATTTGCATTGTCTAATATAAACCTGGATATCCAAAAGGGAGAATTTGTGTTTTTAGTTGGACCTAGCGGTGCGGGAAAAACTACATTTGTGAAAACTATTTTAAAGGAAATTGAACCTACAAGTGGAAATATAATAGTTAATAATGTAGACATTACGAAACTAAAGAGAAATCAAATACCCTTATATCGAAGAAGGTTGGGAGTTGTTTTTCAGGATTTTAGGCTAATACCAACCCTCAATGTTTATGAAAATGTGGCTTTTGCCATGAGGGTAATTGAAGCACCCTTGAGAGAAATAAGGAAAAAGGTCCCCATTGTATTGTCCCTGGTTGGACTTGCCAACAAATATAGATCCTTTCCCCATGAGCTTTCGGGTGGAGAGCAGCAGAGAATTTCTCTGGCAAGAGCTATAGTAAATAATCCATCTATACTGATAGCGGATGAACCTACAGGAAATTTAGATCCAGATACTTCTATGGATATAATGGATACTATAAATGACATAAATCATGCTGGAACTACGATATTAATGGCAACCCATGCAAGCAATATAGTGAATTCTATGAGAAAGAGAGTTATAGCAATAGAAAAAGGTATTATAGTAAGAGATGAACAGAGGGGTGCATACGGTTATGAGGATTAGTGCCATGGGGTTTTTTGTGAAAGATGCATTTAGAAGTTTAAAGAGGAATAAGACTATAAGTATAGCAGCAGCGGCAACAGTAGCAGCTACACTTTTTATATTCGGAATATCTATGCTTACAATGCTGAATATCAAACAGGGAATATTGGAGATACAGTCTAAGGTAGAAGCAAAAGTGTATTTGGAAGATAATATAACTATGTCTCAAAAAAGGGATATTGAAGATAAGATAAAGAATATAGATGGAGTAGTCAATTTGAGCTATGAAACAAAATCTGAGGCGCTGAATAAATTTAAAAAGCAACTGGGAGATCAGAATAAATCACTGGTGGAGGGACTAGATAAGGACAATCCGATTCCAAGTTCATACATAGTTAAAGTTAGCAGTCCGGAAATTATTTCCAAGGTAGTCAGCAACATAAAAGGAATGCCTGGAATATACAGTATCCAGGATGGGAGAGGTATTGTAGATAAAATTGTAACTATAACCAGAACTATAAAGTGGGCAGGAAGTATTATATTTGTATTGCTCATAGGAGTTTCACTGTTTTTAATAGGAAATACAATAAAGATAACAGTTTATTCAAGAAGAAAAGAAATAGGTATAATGAAATATATTGGAGCTACAGATTGGTTCATAAGATGGCCTTTTATTATAGAAGGTATAATAATAGGGGTAATAGGGGCAATAGTATCAAATTTAGTACTGTATTATCTGTATAGGATAGTTTATGCTAAGGCGTCATCTGCATTTATAATGATGCAATTGATAAGCCCGCATTATGTGGCTACCACTGTGTTTGGATTGTTTATTTTAGCAGGTGTGATAATAGGTGCAGCAGGAAGTGTAATGTCTATTAGAAAATTTTTAAATGTTTAAATTGACATAGCTTTTTATTAACTGTTTATTAGAGGTTGTTTCGAAATTTATTTGAAACAGCCTCTATGGTTTTATGAGCAAACTCAACCTAAAACTAACAATCACTTTATAATTGTCTTGAAAGTATTTATAAATATTTCCGCAAATTTATTTTTTAGTGTTATAATTATTTAAGATTTACATAAATACTATTATATAGTGAATGTTTCAGAAAACGAGGTGTATAGTTTGAAAAGTAAAAAAAGATGGATAACGTGGACTGTAGTTATTGTACTTGTGACAAATATTCTTACAATGTTTGGAACTACTAGTTTTATAAAAAATACTCAAAGTAATGTAATGGGAGAATTTTCAAAGTTATTTGAGGTCAGAAACCAATTGTATAAATATTACGATGGACCTATAAATGATAATACATTAGTGGAGGGAGCCATTAAAGGAATGACTTCGTCACTAAATGATCCATATACTGTATTTATGAATAAAAAAGAATATGATGATTTTAATGTTCAAACTGAAGGAAATTACAGTGGAATAGGAATTCAGGTTACGTCAAAAAACAACAATATTGTAGTAATGAGTGTGTTTGATGGTTCACCTTCTAAAAAAGCAGGAATAATTGCAAATGATATAATTCAAAAAGTGAATGGGATTACTGTAAATGGAAAGGATCTTGATAAAGCTGTATCGCTTATGAAGGGTAAGGAAAATACAGAAGTTACCCTTACGTTGTACAGAAAAAATAAAGGCAGCTTCAATGTGAAAGTCAACAGACAAAAGATAGACATTTCTACAGTAACTGGCGAGATGCTTCAAAATAATGTAGGATACATACAGGTGTCTATGTTTGATGAAAATACAGCTAAAAGTTTTAAGGATAAATTAAATACATTGAGAAGTCAGGGGATGAAATCACTAATAGTGGATTTGAGAGATAATCCGGGGGGACTGCTGGATCAATGTGTAGATATGATTTCCAATTTTGTACCGAAGGACAAAGTAATAGTTTCCACTATAGATAAGTATAATAATAAAAAAGAATATAAATCAAAAGGTGGAGATTTTAACGGACTGCCCTTAACTGTACTTACCAATGGGAATACAGCCAGTGCCTCGGAAATATTTTCGGGAGCAATTAGAGATTATAAACTTGGGACTTTAGTTGGAGAAAAGACTTATGGAAAGGGAGTCGTTCAGACCGTTCTGGATACAGGAGATGGGACTGCACTTAAGGTTACTATTTCTAAATACTATACTCCAAATGGTGAAAATATACACAAAAAGGGAATAAAACCTGATGTGAAAGTGGAATACCCCGAAGTTCTTAAAAATTCACCTTATGATAGAAATAAAGATCCACAATTTAATAAAGCTTTAAATATAGCAAAAAATAAAATAAAATAGAATTGTAGATAATTTTGACGATATGTGAATATATAATTATAATATATTTGAGATTTTAAGTTAGACAGATGGTTTCTGTCTAACTTAGTTTGCGAGAGGGGAATTAAGTTTTAATGATATTATTGTACACGTTGAAATCTATAGCTTTTGCACTGACGGAACCCTATTTAGTGTTAATTCTAGCTATTTTGGTGTTTACATTATATAGAAAGAATAAACAGACAGTTATAATGCAAAAAATGATAATTGGAGAGGGAATCAATTCTCCTTTTGAACTTACAATATCTCAAATTGTGATAGGAATTTTTGGAGGCATATTGGCCAGTGTTATTATGTCATATTTAGGGGTGGTTTTTGACGAAGATTCAGCTGTAGATTTAATATTTTTGGCATCTATCGTTTTTATGTTTTTTAATGTGAGATTTATATGCTTTTCCTATTCTGGAGCAATATTGGGATTTTTAAGCCTTATATTGGCCATGTCTTCCCAAACTTTTAACATTCCCAATCTGGATTTTTTAAAAATAGATGTGGTGGCGCTTATGAGCATGGTAGCTATATTGCATTTTGTAGAGGGAATTTTGATTATACTGGATGGGAAAAAGGGTGCAGTTCCTGTTTTTTCAAGTAAAAATGGGAATATAGTAGGAGGATTTGCCCTTCAAAGATATTGGACAATTCCGATAGCCGTATTTTTTATAATTCACAGCAGAACGATGATAGGAAGCTCCTGGCAGGTAGCTGTTCCTGCATGGTGGCCGCTTATAAACAGTTCCATTCCATATGATATATTAAAAAGTGCGGTGGTATCTTTAATACCATTTTATGCAGTGATGGGATACAATAGTGTGACTTTTACAAGAGATACTAAGGAAAAATCGTTTTTATCAGGAGGCCTAATAATATTATATAGTGTTATTTTATTCGGCATGGCTCAACTTGCAGTTTTGAATATTTGGTTGAAGTTTTTAGTGGTTATATTTGCACCGGTGGCTCATGAGGGAATTATAATGTTTCAAAGGCATTTAGAAGTAAAGGGAGTACCAAAGTATGTAAGCAGCAGTGAGGGTATAATGGTACTTGCAGTTGCACCTAATTCTCCTGCCAATGAAATGGGAATTAGAAGTGGGGATATGTTGGTGGAAATAAATAATGAGAAAATCGACAATGAAGATAAGATAGCAGAAGTTATCAGAAAATGTTCAAATTTTATATGGCTCAAGGTAAAAAAGGAAGCAGGAAATTTTGAGCAGGTAAGTTACAGTAAAATGAATGAAGATAAAAAATTAGGCATAGTGTTTGTACCAAGAAAAATACCTCAGAATAGTATGGTGATAAAATTGGATAAGAATAAATTTTCTGATGTACTGAACAAGATAAAAAATAAAGATAAGGATGATTAAAAATGGGAAAATTTAAAATACATTCTAAATTTAAACCTACGGGTGATCAGCCTGAAGCAATAGATGGTATAACAAAAGGTATTTTAAAAGGAGATAAATTTCAGACACTACTTGGTGTAACTGGTTCGGGCAAGACTTTTACCATGGCAAATATAATAGAAAGGGTACAAAAGCCCACTCTTGTACTAGCTCATAATAAAACTCTGGCATCACAATTGTGTTCGGAATTTAGAGAATTTTTTCCTGAAAACAGTGTGGAATATTTTGTATCATACTATGATTACTATCAACCAGAAGCTTATATACCTCAGACAGATACATATATAGAAAAAGATGCTTCCATAAATGATGAGATAGATAAGTTAAGGCACTCAGCTACTTCTGCCCTTTTGGAGAGAAAAGACGTTGTAGTAGTGGCCTCAGTATCCTGTATTTATGGACTTGGTAATCCGGAAGAGTATAAGAAGCTGACGTTGTCCCTAAGACCGGGTATGATAAAAAACAGGGATGATGTGTTGAAAAAATTAGTGGAAATTCAATATGAAAGAAATGACATAAATTTTGTGAGGGGAACTTTTAGAGTAAAAGGGGATATAGTAGACATATTTCCGGCTTCATCTACGGATCATGGAATAAGAGTGGAGTTTTTTGGAGATGAAATTGATAGAATAAGAGAATTTGACGTACTTACAGGAAAAACCATTGGAATTAGAAATCATGTTTCCATATTCCCGGCATCTCACTTTGCTACATCCAGGGAAAGGCTTGAAATAGCTATAAATAAAATAGAAGAGGAGCTTGAAGACAGACTTGAAGAACTCACATCCCAGGACAAATTACTTGAAGCCCAGAGGTTGAAACAGAGGACTAATTTTGATATAGAGATGATACGTGAAGTTGGATACTGCAGTGGAATTGAAAATTATTCCAGAATATTGGACGGCAGGGCAAAGGGAACTCCACCCCAGACTCTTATAGATTATTTTCCAAAGGATTTTCTTTTATTTATAGATGAAAGTCATGTTACTCTTCCTCAGGTGAAAGCCATGTATGCAGGGGATAAATCAAGGAAGGACTCCCTGGTACAATACGGTTTTAGACTTCCTTCGGCCTATGATAATAGACCACTTAAATTTGGGGAGTTTGAGAAAAAAATAAATCAGGTGGTGTTTGTAAGCGCCACCCCTTCGGATTATGAACTGGAACATTCGCAAAATGTAGCTGAACAGATATTGAGACCTACGGGACTTTTGGATCCGGAAATCATAGTAAAACCCATTAAAGGGCAGATAGATGATCTTTACAATAATATAAGAGAAACCTCATCTAAAGGTTTTAGAACCCTTGTAACCACTCTTACAAAAAAGATGGCAGAGGATTTGACGGATTATTTTAAGAACATGGATATAAGAGCTAGATATTTACATTCAGATATATCAACAATAGATAGAATGAAGATAATAAGGGATTTGAGAAAGGGCGAATTTGAAGTTTTAGTTGGTATCAATCTTTTAAGGGAGGGGCTTGACATACCGGAGGTTGCATTGGTTGCCATTTTGGATGCGGATAAAGAGGGCTTTTTAAGATCGGAGAGATCACTTATACAAACTATAGGAAGGGCTGCCAGAAATTCTGAAAGCAGAGTTATAATGTATGCGGATACTATCACCAATTCCATGGATAAGGCTATAAGCGAGACTAAAAGGAGAAGAAAAATACAGATGGCCTATAATGAGAAAAATGGTATTACACCTACGACTATACACAAAGATATAAGAGAAGTTATAGAGTCAACTATGGTTTTGGAAGAAAAACAGGAATATAATAGTTTAAAGGAAGCTGTAGAGGCCGATAATGAAAAAATAGATGAACTTATAAAGACCCATGAGAAACAGATGAGGACGGCAGCTAAAGAACTGAGGTTTGAAGAAGCTGCAAAATTGAGGGATATAATAACAAAGCTGAAAAAGCAGAAAAATAAAAAGCTTGTATAAATATAATCGAAATACCTAAGGAGTTAAACCAATGAAAGATAGCATAGTGATAAAAGGTGCTAAAGTACACAATTTGAAGAATGTGAGCTTAACTATACCTAGAGATAAATTGATAGTTTTTACCGGACTTTCAGGATCGGGAAAATCCTCATTAGCTTTTGATACTTTATATGCGGAAGGGCAGAGGAGATATGTAGAGTCATTGTCTGCTTATGCCAGGCAGTTTTTGGGCCAGATGGATAAACCTGATGTAGAATACATTGAAGGTCTATCCCCTGCAATATCCATAGATCAGAAGACAACCAGCAGGAATCCACGTTCTACTGTAGGGACTGTTACTGAGATATATGACTATCTGAGACTTCTATATGCACGTATAGGTGTACCACATTGCCCTAAATGCGGTAGAGAGATATCACAGCAGACGGTGGATCAGATGGTAGATAGAATTTTGGGCATGCCTGAAAAAACCAGAATACAGGTACTTTCTCCCATAATTAAAGGGAGAAAGGGAGAACATGTGAAAGTATTGGACAATATAGTCAAAAACGGATTTATAAGAGCAAGAATTGACGGTGATGTAGTTGATTTGGAAGATGAAGAGGTAAAACTTGAGAAGAATAAAAAGCATACCATTGAGGTGGTCATAGACAGGTTAATAATCAAAAATGACATAAGAAGCAGATTAGCAGGTTCTATTGAAACTGCTCTTAAATTGTCAGAAGGTGTAGTTATAATAAATGTTTTAGGTGGAGAGGATGTGCTTTTTAGTGAAAAGTTTGCATGTCCTGACTGTGGTATAAGTATAGGAGAAATCACTCCTAGAACTTTTTCTTTCAATTCACCTTTTGGAAAATGTGATACCTGTGACGGACTTGGAACTCTTCTTGAAATAGACGAAAATTTGGTCATACCTGACAAAAAAAAGAGTATACTTGGGGGGGCTGTAATGCCCTGGGGAGAAGGAAGCTTAAAAGAGGATTCCTGGACTTTCAGTATATTGAAGGCCCTTTCCAACAAGTATAAATTTAAATTGGACACTCCAATAGAAAAACTCAGCCCGAAAGTTTTAGATATACTCCTGTACGGACTCAGAGGAGAAAAGGTAAGAGTAAGATATAAAAAGGATAATAGGATAATGGAATTCAATCATTCTTTTGAAGGAGTGGTGAATAACTTAAAGAGAAGATACATGGAGACAAATTCCGACTATATAAAAAGGGAAATAGAAAATTACATGAGTGATAACCCATGCCCAACATGTAAGGGAGCTAGATTGAATCCAGCTGCACTGTCTGTTACAGTGGGTGGAAAAAATATATTTGAGCTCTCTAGTATGTCCATAAAAGACGAACTGAAATTTTTCAAGGAAATAGAGCTGTCGGAAAAGGATAGGCTAATAAGTGATCAGGTACTTAAGGAAATAAACAGCAGACTTCAGTTTTTAATAGACGTGGGATTGGATTATCTGACCCTTTCGAGAACAGCTGGAACACTGTCCGGAGGAGAAGCACAGAGGATAAGACTTGCCACTCAGATAGGTTCCGGGCTGGTAGGTGTACTCTACATATTGGATGAACCAAGCATAGGACTTCACCAGAGGGATAATGATAGGCTTATTGCTACATTGAAGCATCTGAGAGATGTAGGGAATACTCTTATAGTTGTGGAACATGATGAAGATACCATGAAGCAGGCAGATTTTATAGTTGACATAGGACCTGGAGCAGGAGAGCATGGTGGGGAAGTAGTGGCAGCGGGGCCTATTTCAGATATCATGAATTGTGAAAGATCTATAACGGGGCAGTACTTGACGGGCAAGAAGAAAATAGAAGTTCCCAAACAGAGGAGAAAAGGCAGCGGCAAGTTTATAAAAGTAATAGGGGCCAGGCAGAATAATTTGAAAAATATAGATGTGGATTTCCCGCTGGGAATATTTAATTGCGTTACTGGAGTATCCGGATCGGGAAAAAGTACTTTGGTGAATGAAATATTATATAAGGCCCTGCATAAGAAATTGAACAATTCGAAAGATAATCCGGGAGCTTATGACAGCATTCTCGGTGTAGAGAATATAGATAAGATCATAAATATAGATCAAAGTCCCATAGGAAGAACCCCCAGATCAAATCCTGCCACCTATACAGGAGTATTTGATATAATAAGAGAAGTGTTTTCAAATACGGCGGAAGCTAAAATGAGGGGATATAAACCGGGACGGTTTAGTTTTAATGTAAAAGGCGGCAGGTGCGAAGCCTGCAGCGGTGATGGGATAATAAAAATAGAGATGCAGTTTTTGTCAGATGTATATGTACCCTGTGAAGTATGTAAGGGAAAAAGGTATAATAGGGAAACTCTCCAGGTAAAATATAAAAATAGGAATATTGATGATGTACTAAATATGACGGTGGAAGAGGCCCTGGAGTTTTTTGAGAATATACCTAGAATAAAAAATAAATTACAGACATTGGCAGACGTAGGACTTGGATACATTAAATTAGGGCAGCCTTCTACACAATTGTCTGGAGGAGAAGCTCAGAGGATTAAATTAGCTTATGAATTGTCCAAGAGAAGTACTGGAAAAACACTGTATATACTGGATGAGCCTACTACGGGGCTTCATATAGATGATGTGAGTAAACTTATAAATATACTCCAGAGAATTGTAAATGTAGGTAATACGGTGGTAGTTATAGAACACAATCTAGAAGTTATAAAGTGTGCAGATTATATCATTGATCTTGGACCTGAAGGCGGAGAAAAAGGCGGCACCGTTATTTGTACTGGCACTCCAGAACAAATAGCTAAAAATAAAAGCTCCTATACGGGACAATATTTAAAAGAAATGTTATAATTTATATAAAGGCTAGCATAGGCACACTTATAATGCTAGTCTTTCTATGTGTTAAGGAGGATACTTTTAAATGGATCTGAGTAAATTGAGTATGATTTTTAAAATTGTAATCATAGGTATAGTTTATATTATAATATTTTGGGCGCTCAGGATAATGTATAAGGATATAAAAGTGGGAAGTAGAAGAGCGAGAAGAATAAATAGAAAATCCTTTGGACTTGAAGTGATAAACCCGGGTAATAATTCCAATCTCAGGAAGGGAGCTGTGATTCCGGTTAGAAGAGAAATAACCGTAGGAAGAAAAAATGATAATCAGCTTATATTAGAAGATCCTTATGCATCAGGGCATCATGCCAGAATTTATATAAAAAATGGAAAGGACTGCATATTGGAGGATTTGGAAAGCACTAACGGAACTCTTTTAAACGGGAAAAAACTAAGGGGAAAGCACTATCTGAATTCCGGAGATGAAATAAGAATAGGTAATACGTCTTTTAAGGTCATAGGGTAGTTTTAATTTGAATATTATAAAATTGCTGTAAATAGATGGGTGGTGAGAGTATTGGACTCTATTAAGGACGAAAAAAAATTATTGAAATATACATACTTTTTATGCTTCATATGCTTTTTTAATCTGGCAATAATAAAGCAGCCTTTTGATAAAGGAGCCATGGTAATGGCACTGGTAATCTGCCTGCTTATAGGATATTCATATTTTGTAATAAGAAAATTTTTTTCCGATGGAGATAAATATATATTTATTTTTTCCAGTATACTGTCTGTTATAGGTATGGTGATGTTGTATAGATTGAACATGGCAGTTGCAATCAAACAGATAGTCTGGTTTGCAGTGGGGGTTACAGGATTTATACTTATTGTGGTCTTAATGCCGGATACAAGTAGGTTCAGCAAGTATAAATATATCTATCTGGTGTTCACGCTGATATTTATGGGAATGGGTACTTTTGTCGGCATTGAGTTAAATGGTTCTAAGAACTGGGTGGATATAGCTGGCTTTCAGTTTCAACCCTCGGAATTTGGAAAGTTATTTTTAGTTGCGTATTTAGCTGCAGACCTAAAGGATTATAAGAATTTCAAAAGCCTTATAATACCTGCACTGGTTGTAATGATGTCCCTTGGGTTCATGGTGATTCAGAGAGATCTTGGATCTGCCCTCATATTTTTTGGAATAGCTATAACCATGCTCTATATAGCAACTTCAAAATTTAAATATGTTATAGTTTGCTTTTTATTATCTGCTGCAGGGGCCCTGATGAGTTATAAACTGTTTGATCATGTTAGAACAAGAGTTATGATATGGAAAAACCCCTGGCCATATGCAAATGATCAAAGCTATCAAATTGTCCAATCCATGTTTTCTATAGCATCTGGAGGACTTACTGGAACAGGGTTGGGATTGGGACACCCCGAATATGTGCCCATAAATACTACGGATTTTATATTTGCAGTACTTTGTGAGGAATTGGGGATATTGATGGGATTTGCCATAATAATATTGTATTTTTTGTTGTTTTATAGATGTATGAGAGCTGCCGTGTATGGAAACGATGAATTTTCAAGGCTTTTGGCTGTGGGGTACAGCGCCATGATAGCATCACAAGTACTGGTTATAGTCGGAGGTGTTATGAATGCCATTCCCCTTACGGGTATAACTCTGCCTCTTGTAAGCAGGGGCGGAAGCTCCATGTTAATAACGTTTTTTTCTTTAGGCATAATTCAAAAAATATCAGAGGAAGGTAGGTAGAAGGATGAATGACATATTGAATAATATAAAAAAGGTAATGATGGTTTTTTTAATATGCTTTATAGCTCTTATCTCCTACATGACCTATTTTGAAATGTTAACAGGCCCGAAAATATTGAACAGTACCTACAATAGGAGGCTTTGGATAAAGAGAAATGAAGTGCTCAGGGGAACCATATATGATAGAAATGGCAATGCCCTCACTAAAAGTCAACCTATAAATGCAGAAACTCAAAAGAGAGAGTATACCGGAGGAGCTATATTTGCCCATGTGCTTGGGTATGTAGATATTAAATATGGGATTACAGGTCTTGAGAGAAAGTACGATGAGGAACTTATGTCCTCAAATATTCAGGACAGTATAAAGAGCTTCATATTAAACAAAGGAAAGGCTCAAAAAAAGATCGGCTATAGTTTGAAGACAACTTTAGATCTAAACACCCAGCAGGCGGCTTATAATCTTTTAGGTAGTAATAAGGGTGCTGTTGTGGCTTTGAATCCCAAGACTGGAGAAGTAATAGCCATGGTCTCAAGACCTTCTTTTGATCCAAATAACCTGCAAAATACCTGGAAACAATTGAACCAAGACAGTAATAAACCGCTTTTGAACAGAGCTACAGCAGGTTTGTATCCTCCTGGTTCCACTTTTAAGACCGTGACTGCCATAAGTGCCCTGGAAAATATACCTGGTGTTCAGAATAAGTACATCCAAGATACCGGGAGCCTCCCTCTGGGAGGAGGTTATTCACTGAATAATTTTGAAGGAGAAGTTTTGGGAAGCATAAATTTCAAAGATGCGTATACACATTCCAGCAACGTATATTTTGGAACTCTGGGGCTTGAATTGGGAAATGACAAATTAAAGCAGACTGCAGAGAAATTATTTTTCAACAAAGAAATCCCAACAGATGGCATACCAGTGGAACCCAGCAAGTTTCCATCTCTTAAGTCCTATGAAAAAGGAAGCATAGCCCAAAGTGCCATAGGACAGAGCAGTGACCTGGCGAGTCCGCTTCAGATGGCAGTGGTTACAAGCACTATAGCCAACAGAGGAATTCTTATGAAGCCTCATTTGGTAAGTGATGTACTTACAAATACGGGCCAAGAGGTAAAAAGTATACAGCCGGAACAGGTAGGACAGTTGATATCCACCAGCACAGCAGATGTCATGCGAGATCTTATGAGATCTGTAGTGGAATCGGGAACAGGAGTTAATGCTTCCATAGCGGGAATGGACGTAGCTGGAAAGACTGGAACAGCAGACAATGAATCTATGGGAAAATATTCACCACCTCACTCCTGGTTCATAGGTTTTGCACCTTATGAAGATCCAAAAGTAGCTGTGGCGGTGATTGTAGAAAATGGAGGACAGGGAGGAAAATTGGCTGCTTCTATAGCGGCGGAAGTTATGAGGACAGCACTTAGAAAATAACTGTAAATTGTGTATTGTCGATTATATATTTCCAATTGTATAAATTTCCCGGGAAATTTTGATGTAAAATACGAAGTTACTCTGAATTTAATGCTATAATATAGTCAATAAAGGGGTTATTGAAATTAAAAGCATGAAAGTTGTCTAATATTATGACAGTTAATGAGGAGAAAATATGAAGGGGAAAACTCATATAGGCATGGGGCTAATCACCTATTTATCAATTTACAACATACTTCCCGGCAAATTTAATTTTATGGGACTTTTATTGGTGGCATTTGCATCTATATTGCCGGATGTAGATCACCCTAAAAGCATAGTAAATAAATATATTCTTCCTTTTAAAAACAAATTTACCAAAGTTATTTTTTATGGCTGTATTGGAATAACTTTTATCTGGTATGATTATTTATATACTGATGCCCCAATAATGAAGGCTATTGGAATATCTTTCATTATAATAGCAGTATCCTCTCATAGAAATGGATTAACTCACAGTTTTACAGGTATGATAATGTTTTCTTTTATTGTAGGATATCTAGGTAATATGTACAATATCCATTATTTGGTTTATTATTTTATGGTAGGTTACGGCATGCATTTGTTATGTGATATGTTTACAAATAGGGGAGTACCGCTTTTTTATCCTGTTGAAAATAAGAAATTTAAATTTCCTCTCACTTATAGAACTAATTCTAAAGTTGGTTCTGCTATAGAGGAATTGTTGATGATATGTGGAATTTTATTTACAATATATAGACTTCCAGTTATATTTTACAAATAGTTTTAGGAGTGATTAAGTGTTTGATTTTCAATATCAGCTAAAAGTATTGCCAGATAAACCTGGAGTATATTTGATGAAAAATTCTCTGGGAGAAATTATATATGTGGGAAAAGCAAAAATTTTAAAAAATAGAGTGAGACAATATTTTCAGAGTTCAAAAAATCATTCAGAAAAAGTGAAAGCCATGGTCAGACATATTTCTGAATTTGAATATATTGTAACTGATTCAGAAATGGAAGCCCTTATTTTAGAATGCAATTTGATTAAAAAATACAGACCACACTATAATATACTATTGAAAGATGATAAGAGATATCCATTTTTAAAGATAACTGTAAATGAAGATTTTCCTAGAATAATATATGCGAGAACTGTGGCTAGAGATGGTGCAAAATATTTTGGACCTTATGTAAGCTCTTCTTCTGTATATGAGACTATGGAGATCATAAAAAAAATATTTCCTATAAGGACCTGCAGGTTTTCCATAAAGGAAGATGGAAAAAAAATAAGACCCTGTCTGAATTATTATATAGGGATCTGCAAAGCTCCCTGCGGAGGATACATTAGTAGGGAAAAATATAGGGATATAGTGAATGAGGTAATAGATTTTTTATCCGGGAAAAATAAGGATATAGTCAGAGAACTGAAAGAAAATATGAATTCCGCTTCGGAAAATCTTGAATTTGAAAAAGCAGCGGAGTTGAGAGATAAGATATTTGCAGTGGAAAAAGTTATTGAAAAGCAGAAAATAACTACAGTGGGTTTTGAAAATGAGGACTTTATAAATATGTACTCTGATGGAAAAGACAGCTGTCTGCAAGTGTTCTTTTTGAGATCTGGGAAAATAATTGGCAGAGAACATTTTATTGTGGAAAATACAGTGGATTTACCTAAGAGCGAAGTAATAGCCAATTTTATAAAGGAGTTTTATGGAGGCACTGCTTATATAGGTAAGACCATATATGTACCTGAAGTGGATGATATTGAACTGCTGGAGGATTGGCTCAGTATGAAGAAAAGTTCTAAAGTGTATATTAGAATTCCACTTAGAGGTGACAAAAAGGCAATTTTGGACTTGGTTCAAAAAAATGCTGAAACTATGCTAAAAAATTTTAAATTAAAGTTTATTCAGGATAAAAAATTATATGATACATCACTTGAAGAACTTTCTGAAATACTTAAACTTGACGATATTCCCCATAGAATAGAGGCCTATGATATATCAAACATTCAAGGAGTGGATTCTGTAGGTTCTATGGTGGTGTTTGAGAATGGAAGACCTAAGAATAGCGATTATAGGAGATTTAGGATAAACACTGTAGTAGGGGCAAATGACTATGACAGCATGAGAGAGATAATTAAAAGAAGATTTCAGCACGGTCTGGATGAAATAGAGAAAATAAAGGAGAAAAATCTTGAATTGAGTGCTGGAAAGTTTTGTATTTTTCCAGATCTGATCCTTATGGATGGAGGAAAAGGGCAGGTAAATGTGGCACTTCAAATATTGAAAGAACTTGGAATAGATATACCGGTATGTGGAATGGTGAAAGATGACCGGCATAGGACAAGAGGGATTATATATAACAATGAAGAATTGGCCATAGGCTATAGTCCTAATGTGAATAAGCTTGTTACAAGAATACAAGATGAAGTTCACAGGTTTGCCATATCTTATCACAGAAGTCTTAGAAATAAAAGAGTGTTTCATTCAGTACTTGAAGATATACCTAATGTAGGAGCGGTCAGAAGAAAAGCATTGTTGAAGAAATTTGGAAGCATAGATAATATAAAAAAGGCAAATCTAGAGGAACTGCTGGCTGTACCTTCTATAGACAGACGAACGGCGGAAAATATCATTTTTTATTTCAAAAATGGCAGTAAAAATTAATAGGCTTGAATTTAATGGGTAAAATGTAATATATAAGAATGTACAGTCTTGATTAAGTAGTATACATACATTATACTAAACATAATACTTAATTTTAATTTTCAAGGAGAATACTTACAATGAATAAGTTTAAAAATTTTGCTATAAATTTGAAAGAAATATTGAATGAAGAGGATATAAGAATAGATGAACCTATGAAATATCATACTTCTTTTAAGGTGGGAGGACCTGCAGATATACTTATTACTCCAAGAAATTTTCAACAGGTGATAGATGTAATAAAATTTTGTAAGAAGAATAATGTACCTTTTTATATAATGGGAAATGGTTCCAACTTACTTGTAAAAGATGGCGGAATAAGGGGTATAATAATTAAGCTTATAAAATTAAATCATATTATAGTTGAGGGAAATAAAATTATTTCAGAAAGCGGAGCATCTTTGAAAGAGATTTCAGCTGCTGCCTTAAATAGCAGTTTAACGGGAATTGAATTTGCCTGTGGAATCCCTGGCAGTGTGGGAGGGGCAGTTACCATGAATGCAGGTGCATATAATGGAGAAATCTCCCATATAATAGAGAGCGCAAAGGTTATAGACAATTTTGGCGAAGTAAGGGTGCTTGATAGAGATGAGCTGAAATTGGGATATAGAATGAGTTCTATATTGATGTATGGATATACTGTTTTAGAAGTGACTTTTAATTTAAAAAATGGAGAATATGAAAAGATAAAAAATCGTATAGATGATTTAAATAGAAGAAGAAGTCAAAAGCAGCCCTTGGAATATGCTTCAGCAGGAAGTACTTTTAAGAGACCGGAAGGCCATTTTGCCGCTAAATTAATAGAGGACAGCGGGTTAAAGGGGGAAAATGTGGGAGATGCCCAGGTTTCCGAAAAACACTCGGGATTTATAATAAACAGGGGAAATGCTACTGCCAGTGATATTTTAAATTTGATAAAGATTGTACAGCACAGGGTGAAGGAAAAGTTTAATGTGGATCTTTATACCGAAGTCAGGATTATAGGAGAAGATTAAAATATAAAAATTTTCCCTAAGGTTCAAAGTATAGATATTAAATATCAGTTTAAGTGGAGAATTAGTGCTAATACTGCATTTGATTCTCCACTTTAAACTATATTTATTCTTCTAATTCATTGTGCTATAATTAAAAAAAGTAAATTTGCATAAGTTGATTTTAAAAATTTTATATAAATGCTAAATATTTGTTGGTGGAGGAATGTGGCCATGAGATTTGTTATAGTGACAGGATTATCAGGAGCCGGGAAAACTCAGGCTATAAGAAGTTTGGAAGATTTGGGTTTTTTTTGTGTAGATAATCTTCCTCCTACCCTTATACCTAAATTTGCAGAGGCCTGTTATCAAACTGATGGTAAAATAGATAAAATAGCTTTAGTAATAGATATAAGAGGAGGGCAGTTTTTTGATGATATATTTGAAAGCTTAAATTATATAAAAGAGGAAGGATATAAATATGAAATATTGTTTTTGGATGCTTCAAATGAGGTATTAGTTAAAAGATTTAAAGAATCTAGAAGAAAACATCCATTGTCTCCTGATGGGAGAATTTTAAATGGAATACTTATGGAGAGAAATAGACTTAAAGATATAAAAGACAGAGCAGATAATATAATAGATACTTCAAAACTTGCAACCAGAGAGTTGAGGGAGAAAATAACAAAGATATACTCAGAAGAGGGTCAAATAGAAACTCAGCTGATGATAACTGTACTTTCATTTGGTTTTAAATACGGCATACCAGTTGATTCGGATTTGGTATTTGACGTAAGATTTTTGCCAAATCCATTCTATATACCAGCTCTTAAAAGATATTCTGGAAAAGATAAACCTGTAATAGAGTATATAATGGATTTCAAAGAAACTATAGAATTTATAGATAAGCTGGAAGACATGTTGGAGTTCCTAATTCCAAATTATTTGAAGGAGGGTAAGAGACAGCTTATTGTATCCATAGGATGCACTGGAGGGAGGCATAGATCTGTAACTATTGCCAATGCTATTTACAGTAGATTAAAAGCTAATGGGCATAAAGTTAATATAGACCACAGGGATATTGAAGAAGACGTGAATGATAAAGGTGGTAAAAAGCTATGAGGATTGTAGATTGGCTCAGACCTGGTATAAAAGTTAAAAGGTGGGTTATGCTTGGAGCCATGGGAGTATTATTTATAATATTTGGAGTGATAGAATTTGTAAACAGGAGGTTTTATAGCTTTTATTATATTTCTTTTTATATATTTTTAGTTATATCAGGGATATTTGTAGTATATATTTCTATAACCCAGGGAATGCGTTCTATAATAGCACTGATAAATAAAGGATATTTAAGCGTATCCTTGGATTCAAAAAAATTAGAAAATCTCATATATGAAAAGCGTCTTCTAGTAAAAGGACCTAAGATTGTGGCTATAGGCGGAGGTACAGGGCTTTCTACCATGCTCCGGGGACTTAAGTATTACACCTCAAATATAACTGCTATAGTGACTGTAGCAGATGACGGTGGCGGTTCTGGTGACTTAAGAGAAGATTTGGGAATGCTTCCACCGGGAGATATAAGAAACTGTATACTCTCTCTTGCAGATACTGAGCCTCTTATGGAAGACTTACTTCAATACAGGTTTAAAGATGGAAGACTTAAAAATCAGAGCTTTGGAAACCTCTTCTTAGCTGCTATGGATGGAATATCCGCAAATTTTGAGGAAGCTGTTCATAAGATGAGTTCTGTTCTTGCAGTAACTGGAAAGGTGATGCCCGTAACTCTGGATAATTTGGTTTTAAAAGCCAAATTGAAAAATGGTTCTGTTGTGGAGGGAGAATCCAATATTCCAAGAGAGGCTGTTGAGCAGAACAGCAGTATAGATAGGATATTCATAGAGCCTGAAAATGCCAGGGCTTTAAGAGAAGCAGTGGATGCCATATTGGATGCAGATGCTGTAATATTAGGGCCGGGCAGCCTTTATACCAGTGTGATTCCCAATCTTTTGGTAAAGGATATAGCCAATGCCGTACGAAATACCAGCGCCATAAGGCTTTATGTGTCAAATATAATGACCCAGCCCGGTGAAACAGATGGGTTTTCTGTAGAAGATCATATAAGGACTATTTTTAATCATATAGGCAGCGGTATAATTGATTATGTGATCGTCAATGTAGGAAAAATAAACAGAGAATTGGAAGGAAAATATAAGGAGGAGGAATCTCATCTAGTTAAAATAAATGAGGATGCCGTGGATTCCCTGGGAGTGAAGGTCATAGAGGGTGATTTTATAAGTGCTAAAAATGGACTGATAAGACATAATTCTGAAAAATTAGCTTCTATATTGATAGAAACCATTATGGACAAAAAACTTCTATATGATAGGAAAAAGATAATAGAGTATTTTTATTTGTCGGAGAGGTTAAAGGAAATAAAGAGATAAGTAGGAGATTGGATATGTCGTTTTCATTGAGAGTAAAAAATGAAATTTGCAGATATACGAATATGGGTAGAGAAGAGGCTGCAGCGGAACTGTCTGCAATAATGAAGGTGAGTGGAACTTTACTTTTAGGAGGCATAAGGAAATTTAGTTTTAAGATAATTACAGAAAATGCACCAACTGCTAGATTTCTTTTTAAGTTATTAAAAAATAAGTTTGATATGCACTCAAAGATATTGGTAAAAAAAAGTAATTCTCTGAAAAAAAACAATGTATATGAGATAATTATAACTGAAGGAGAGAATGTTAGAACACTGCTTAAGGAAGTGGGAATTTTAAAAGAGGAAGAGGATGTATTTTCTTTAGATTATAGTATCCCCCAAAACATGGTGAGAACTGATTTACTGAAGAGAGCATATATAAGAGGAGCATTCCTGGGAGGAGGGAGTATCAGCAATCCTGAAAAGACTTATCATTTAGAATTTGTAACCCATAATGAGATATACGCAGGTGATTTAAGCCATCTTGTAAATGAATATGGATTGAACTCCAAGATAATACAGAGGAAGAACAGTTTTATAGTATATATCAAAGAGGGAGAACAGATAGCGGATCTTTTAAGTATAATAGGGGCATATTCTGCACTTTTGAAACTGGAAAATATAAGAATAATGAAGGAAATGAGAAATAATGTAAATAGATTGGTGAATTGTGAAACTGCGAATTTAAGCAAGACTGTGAATGCATCGGTAAGACAGACAGAAAGCATAAAGCTTATACAAAAGAAAATAGGTCTAAATAGGCTCCCTAAGAATTTAAGAGAGATCGCCGAACTCAGATTAAATTATCCGGGCGAATCTTTAAAGGAATTAGGTGAAATGCTGGAACCTAAAGTGGGCAAATCTGGAGTAAACCACAGGTTGAGGAGAATTGAAAAGATAGCAGAGGAGCTTAGAAAAGAAAGGTAGGAACAGAGTATATGTCTAAGCATGAAGATATAATCAAGTATATACTTTCACTGGAAGCTGGCACCAAAATTTCAGTTAGAAGTATAGCAAGTGAATTAGGTGTTAGTGATGGAACGGCATATAGAGCTATAAAAGATTCTGATACTCTGGGGATAGTTACCACCATTCCAAGGGTTGGAACTGTCAGAATAGAAAAAGTTGAGAAAAAAAATATAGAGGCTTTAACTTATGGTGAGGTTATAAATGTAGTGGACGGAAGTTTGCTGGGGGGAAAAAATGGAATACATAAAATACTCCATAGTTTTATAATAGGGGCAATGACTATAGAAGCCATGAAACAATATATAAGAAAGGACTGCCTTGTTATAATAGGGAATAGAGAAGATGCACAAAAGCTTGCACTTTTAAATAATGCAGGTGTCCTTATAACAGGTGGCTTTGGATGCACTAATGAAATAAAAAAACTGGCAAATGAGAAATGCCTCCCCATAATATCCAGCAGCTATGATACTTTTACTGTAGCTAGTATGATAAATAGGGCTATTTCTGAAAATATGATAAAAAAAGATATAGTTCTTGTAGAAGATATAATGCAGGATGAGCCCTGCTATTTGGAAGTTACAGATACAATTAAAAAATGGAAAAATATAATGCAGGAGGTTAAACATGAGAGATATCCTATAGTAGATAGTGAAAAAAAGATAGTTGGAATTGTATCTCTAAAGGATTTATCAAATCACTATGTGGATGATGAACCAGTAAGCAAAGTAATGCACAGAGATCCTATTACAGTGACACCTCAAACTACAGTAGCTTATGCAGCTCATATAATGGGCTGGGAGGGCATAGAGCTGTTTCCTGTAGTAAAAGGTAAAAGATTGGTAGGTGTTATAACCAGGAGAGACGTGATAAAAGCACTTCAATATATGGCAAGACAGCCTCAGGCTGGAGAAACTCTTGAGGATTCCATATTAAAGAAATTTGAGTTTAATATTGAAGATAATGTAGCACATTTTATGGGTAAGATAACGCCTGAAATGCTGGATCCTATTGGTACTGCTTCATGGAGTTCACTGAATATGCTTCTATCCACTATGGCAATCATGATTTTGAGGCAGAAAAATAATGCAAATATTTTAGTGGACAGTATAAATACATATTTCATGAAGCCTGTGCAAATTGACAGTGAAATTGAAATATATGTAAATGCAATAGATGAAGGCATAAACTACTGTAAAGTGGAAGTTGACATGTTTGATGGAAAAAAGGATATAGTTGGTAAATGTATTTTATCTGCAAGAATGATAAGGAGGTGATAAGCTGTGTTTGTTCATGTGGTCTTTTTTAAATTGAAAGAGAGAAATGCGGAAAACATGGAAAAAGTAAAAAATATATTAATGCGTGTAGACGGTAAGGTGCCTACATTGAATACCATAAAGGTTGGCACGGATGTAGTGGGATCTGATAGATCCTATGATGTGGCCCTTATTGCTACTTTTGATTCCAGAGAAGATATGGATGCCTATCAGGTTCATCCAGTGCATCTAAATGAAGTGAAGGCCAATTTGAAGTCATTGGTCAGTTCTTCGGTATCTGTAGATTTTAATAGTTAATAGTTGGTGGACATGAGATTAAACTTGTATCAGATTCAATTTCATGATGCTCCTTCAAACAAGGGGGTAATTGATTATGGAGAAAAAATGTAAATGGGTGAGTTTACACCAGCATACGGAGTATTCCCTTTTGGATTCTTCGGCTAAAATTCCGGAACTTATAGCAAGGGCCAAGGAATTGGGAATGAATAGCATGGCTATAACGGATCATGGGGTTATGTACGGATGTGTGGATTTTTATAAAGAAGCCAAAGCACAGGGAATTAAACCTATAATAGGCTGTGAGATATATGTTTCCCAGGGAGATATGCATATAAAACAAAATAACGGAAGAAATGAAAACTATCACCTTGTACTTCTTGTTAAAAATAAAGAGGGGTATGGAAACCTGATGAAGATAGTTTCAACTGCTTCCATTGAAGGATTTTATTATAAGCCCAGGGTGGATCATGCCTACCTGAGATCTCACAGCAGTGGGCTTATAGCTTTAAGTGCCTGTATGAGCGGTGAGATACAATCTAATATATTAAAAAATGATCTTGAAACAGCCAGAAATGCAGCACTTTTTTACAGGGATACTTTTAAGGATGGCTTCTACCTTGAACTTCAGTATCATGGAATAGAACAGCAGCTTAAAATAAATGAACAGCTTATAGCTATGTCTAAAGAACTTCATATACCTTTGGTTGTCACCAATGATGTCCACTACATAAGAAAAGAAGATTATACAGCTCATGATATTTTACTCTGCATACAGACTGGAAAAACCGTAGAGGAAGAAGATAGAATGAGGTATCCCTCTGATGAATTCTACTTGAAGTCACCGGAGGAAATGTGCAGTATGTTTTCAAATGTACCGGAAGCACTGGAAAACACGGTTAAGATAGCGGAAGAATGTAATTTTGACTATGAATTTCATGAATCTAAACTCCCCAAATTTCCTCTTCCAGAAGGAACAGATGCCTATGAGTATCTGAAAGAACTGTGTTATAGGGGACTTGAACAGAGATACGAAAATATAACTGAAAAATTAAAAGACAGACTTGAATATGAACTTGGTGTAATAAAGACCATGGGATATGTAGATTATTTTCTCATAGTCTGGGATTTTATAAGATTTGCAAGAGAAAACAAGATTATGACAGGACCGGGAAGGGGAAGCGGAGCAGGTTCCATAGTTGCCTATACCCTTGGCATTACAAAAATAGATCCCATAAAATACAATCTTATTTTTGAACGTTTTTTAAATCCTGAAAGAATTTCCATGCCTGATATTGACAGCGATTTTTGTTATGAAAGACGGGGAGAGGTTATAGATTATGTGGTCGGAAAATACGGAAAAGACAGCGTGTCCCAGATTGTAACCTTTGGAACTATGGCAGCCAGGGCAGTTATAAGGGACGTGGGAAGGGCTATGAACTATTCCTATGCTGAAGTGGACAGAATAGCCAAGATGATCCCCACAGTTTTGAATATAACAATAGACAAAGCACTTGAGATGAACCCTGAATTCAAGGAAGCCTATGATGCTGAGCCAAGAACTAAGAAACTCATAGATGTGGCGAAAGCCCTTGAAGGACTTCCAAGACACACTTCCACCCATGCGGCAGGAGTTGTAATAGCATCTAAACCACTTGTGAATTATGTGCCCCTTCAAAAAAATGAAGACAATATAGTAACCCAGTTTACCATGAATACTTTGGAGGAGCTTGGGCTTTTAAAGATGGATTTTCTGGGACTTCGTACTTTAACCGTTCTAAGAGATGCGGTGGATATGGTGAAACAGGATAAGGGTGAAGAAATTGATCTGGATAGCATAGATTATGATGATCAGTCCGTATATAACATGATAGGCCAGGGAAAGACCACAGGGGTGTTTCAGTTGGAGTCTCCTGGAATGACCTCCTTCATGAAGGAATTAAAACCTGATTCACTGGAGGATATCATAGCAGGAATAAGCCTGTATAGACCAGGACCAATGGCAGAAATTCCAAAATATATTAAAAATAAGAATAATCCAGATAAAATCGAATATATAACTCCACAGCTTGAACACATACTCTCTGTTACTTATGGATGTATGGTGTATCAGGAACAGGTAATGCAGATCGTAAGAGATCTGGCAGGCTATTCCATGGGCAGAAGCGACCTTGTAAGGCGAGCTATGTCTAAAAAGAAGCACCACGTTATGGAGGAGGAAAGGCATAATTTTGTATATGGAATAGTGGATGAGGATGGAAAAATACAGGTACCAGGATGTATAAGAAATGGTGTATCTGAAAGTATTGCCAATAAGATATACGATTCCATGATTGATTTTGCCTCCTATGCTTTTAATAAGTCACATGCAGCGGCTTATGCAGTGGTAGCATTTCAAACTGCTTATCTGATGCATTATTATCCTGTTGAGTTTATAGCAGCTATGTTAAACAGTGTAAAAGGGGACAGTGAAAAGGTTGCCTATTATATAAGATTTGCAAAAAGTGAAAAAATAAAAATACTTCCGCCAAGCATCAATGAGAGCTGTGCTAAATTTACAGTAGAAGATGGGAAAATTAGGTTTGGTCTGTCTGCTGTAAAGAATGTAGGCGAAAACATAATAGACAGCATAGTCAAATCCAGGAACCAGCATGGAAAATTTAAGGATTTAGCTGATTTTTGCAATAACATAGATATGAATTCAATAAATAAAAGAGTTGTAGAGAGCCTTATAAAAGCAGGAGCTTTTGACTGCTTCAATGTGTATAGATCTCAGCTGGTGGCAGTGCATGAAAAAGTGATTGACAGTGTAGTAAACTCCAGGAAAAGAAATATAAAGGGACAAGTAAGTCTGTTTTCGCAAATTGAAGATGACAGTGTAAAAATACAATATCCTAAAATAGGAGAATTCACAAAAAAGGATATGCTTGCGTTAGAGAAAGAGATGACCGGATTATATCTTTCAGGACATCCTCTTGAAGAGTACGTTAAAACTCTAAAACTTCAAACAGATACTAAAATATCTGACATAGTAAATGTAAAAACACTGGAAGAAGGTTTTGTGGAGGAAAGCAAGGTAAAAGACGGTGATAGAGTCACAGTTGGAGGAGTACTTTCAGAAGTGTCCAAGAAAATAACCAGAAACAATGACATGATGGCTTTTGCAAAAATAGAAGATCTCTATGGTATTGTGGAAATAATAATATTTCCAAAGGTATTTCAAAAATTCAAGAATTTAATTTATGATGATTCCATGATTATAGTAAAGGGCAGGGTAAGCGTGAGAGAAGAAGAGGATCCTAAACTTCTCTGCGAAAATATAGAACCTCTGGTGAGAGTGGATATAGATAAGCTTTATATATTAATTAAAGATCAATTGGCCTTGAAAGAAACTGTAGATGAAATTAAAACTATATTTTCAAATTTCAGAGGAAATATGCCTGTATACTTATGTACTAAGAAAGAAAGAAAGAAGTTTAGACTTGATAGAGAACTTTGGGTAGAACCCAATTCAGAACTTGTATCTATTTTGAAGAGAAGGTTCGGGGAAGAAAATCTAAAAATTATTTAAAAAACTAGTATATTTTTAGTACCATGTAAACAAAATAATATAGGGAAATTTCTTCCCGATTTTTAAGTATTGGTAGTTGTTGAAATTTTGTTTTTAGAGAATATGCTCTATAAATTAATGTAAAAATGTGGTGAAAAGACAATCATTATATGATATAATTAAGTCATGGTATAAAAACTTTGTTTATACTTTTAGCGGGACATAAAAAGTCCCTGCGGTCACAGGAGGTACTAATATGAAAACAATAGCTGTATTGACAAGCGGTGGAGATGCTCCAGGCATGAATGCTGCCATAAGAGCGGTAGTGAGAACGGCTTTAGATAAAAAGTTTACTGTGATGGGAATAGAAAGAGGATACAGTGGACTCATAAATGGTGAAATGATACCTATGGAAAGAAGAAGTGTGGCAGATATTATACAAAGAGGAGGAACTATATTAAAAACTGCCCGGAGTGAAGAATTTAAAACAGAAAATGGAAGAAAAAAAGCAGTGCAGATGCTGGGAAAATTTGGCATAGACAGCTTAGTGGTAATTGGCGGAGACGGATCATTCAGGGGAGCACAGGAATTATCCAGGATGTCTATAGCAACTGTTGGAATTCCTGGCACTATAGATAATGATCTGCCCTATACAGATTTTACTATAGGATTTGATACGGCGGTAAATACGGTATTGGACGCCATAAATAAATTGAGAGATACTTCTACTTCTCATGAGAGGGTAAGTGTAGTGGAGGTTATGGGAAGAAATTGTGGAGATATAGCACTTTATTCTGGCCTGGCAGGAGGAGCCGAAAATATAATTTTACCTGAAAAGGGATATGATCAGGATAAATTGTGCAAAAATATACTAGAGGAAAAAATTAAGGGTAAATTGCACAATTTGATAGTTTTAGCAGAGGGTATTGGAGGAGCTGAAGCTCTTGCAAAAAAAATACAGGAGGTTACGGGTATAGAAGCCAGGGCCACAAAGCTTGGACATATTCAAAGGGGAGGAAGTCCCAGCTGTATGGACAGAATATTGGCTTCAAGATTTGGGTATAGGGCTGTAGAACTGCTGGAGGAGGGAAAGACTTCTAGAGTTGTTGGAATTAAAGGCGCAAAAATTATTGACCTGGATATAGATGAAGCTTTAAGTGTACCAAGATATTTTGATGATAAATTATATAAAATAGCAAATGCACTGGCTTGACGGAAGCTTCAAGTAAATCTTGTGTTGAGGAGGAGTTATATACTATGCAAAAAACTAAAATGATTTTTACCATTGGACCTGCAAGCGGCTCAGAGGAAGTTTTATCAAAGCTTATTGAAGCTGGCATGAATGTATCGAGACATAATTTTTCTCATGGAGATTACGCTGAGCATGAAGAGAGAATAAATGCTGTAAAGAGATTGAGGGAGAAGTATGATAAACCCATAGCGATTATGCTGGATACCAAGGGACCTGAAATAAGGACAGGAAATTTTAAGGAAGATAAAGCTGAGCTGGAGGAAAATGGAGAGTTTACTATTTACTGCAGGGAAAATGTTATTGGTGACAGTCATGGATGTTATGTAACTTATGACGGGCTGTGTGAAGATGTCAAAAAAGGCAATCATATATTAATTGATGATGGATTAATTGATCTGAAAGTTGAAACTGTTGAAGATAATAAAATACACTGTTTAGTTGAAAACAGCGGGACTATCAGCAATCACAAGGGGGTAAATATTCCAGGAATTTCCATATCTCTTCCAGCCATTACCAAAAAGGATGAAGAGGATTTAAAGTTTGGATGTAAAATGGGAATAGATATGATAGCGGCTTCTTTTATAAGGAAGGCCTCGGATGTGTTGACTATAAGAAAAGTGCTTGAAGCAAATGGAGGACAAGACATACAGATATTTTCTAAAATCGAAAGTCAGGAAGGCGTTGACAATATAGACGAGATAATAAAATTTTCTGATGGGATAATGGTTGCAAGGGGGGATATGGGAGTGGAAATCCCCATAGAAGAGGTCCCTTTAATTCAGAAGATGATAATAGAAAAGTGCAACAGAGTGGGGAAACCTGTTATAACCGCCACTCAAATGCTCGATTCCATGATAAGAAATCCAAGGCCTACAAGAGCAGAGGCGTCCGACATAGCCAATGCTATATTTGACGGGACAGATGCCATAATGTTAAGTGGGGAATCTGCCAATGGTAAATATCCTGTAGAGGCCGCACAGACCATGGCGAAGATAGCCCAAAGTGCAGAGAAAAAAATTGATTATGATGCCTTGCTGGAGAAAAAGAGAGAGGCCCATATACAAAATGTCCCCAATGCCATAAGTCTTGCAACTTGTACAACTGCTTCGGAATTAAAAGCTTCAGCTATAATAACTGCTACACAGAGCGGTCATACGGCCAGGATGGTTTCAAAGTACAGGCCTCAGTGTCATATTATAGCCGTAACTCCAAGTCATAGAGTGGCGAGAAGCCTGGCATTGAATTGGGGAGTATATCCCATGGTTACCAAAAAAGTTAATTCTACAGATGAACTTATAGAGAATTCAGTGGACATATCGTTGAAAAGTGGTTATGTCCAAAAGGGTGATCTGGTAGTCATAGCTGCTGGCATACCCGTGAGTTATTCAGGAACTACAAATATGCTTAAGGTTCACATAGTAGGAGATATATTGGTTCAGGGAAGAGGAGCTGGGATAAGATCCGGATATGGAAATGTAAAAATAGCAGCTAGTCCTAGAGAAGCAGATGAGATTGTGGAAAGAGATGATATTTTAGTAGTCAAAAATTTAGATAGAGGATATATGAATGTGCTGGATAGAGTGTCGGGAGTTATAGCGGAAAAAGGTGGATTAACATCACATCTTGCCATTGAATGTATAGCCAGGGAAATACCGATTATATGCAGTGCAGGAGGTGCTACTGAAATACTCAAAACGGGTACATTCATAACTATGGATGTTATAAGAGGTATTGTATATAACGGCAGGGCCAACATAATGTAGAAAATATAACATATAAAAAGCTATTTGAATTGTAGAATATAGATAAAAAAAGCAGCTGATCAGCTGCTTTAAAATAAAATATATGAAATGGGCAATAAGAGTTTTATCCTCCGGCTGTCATTGCTGACATTTCAAACTTCTTCAAGATTAGAAATGACAGGCAATGCCATCCCTCTGGATAAATTTGATAAATATAAGTATATTCTTTAGGATTAATTTAATTATTTTTGAGAATCCTTTGAATCATCCGATAGATCTTTGCGGTAAGAAAAATTACAAGGTTCTCCATCACAATTCAATACTACTTCATCATCTTCACCCGCAAATACTGCATTTTTATCTATTGCATCTTCATGTACTTCTCCTTCATGTACGTTTTTCTTTGATTTTAAATCTTTCTTATCTTTCATAATAAATACCTCCAATTTATTAATTTTATGATAAATTTAACTATTGTGCCATATTATTTAATAATTACTATTTGTTAATTATTATTATAGCACACTAAAATAAATAGTCAATGCTTTTTTTTATTTATTTTTGTCTGAATTAGCCCTTCTAAGGTTTTTAAAAAAGATTTTTCTCATAAGCAAATCACTGTGAACATTAAAATCATTTGATATTTTAAATTTTTTCTTCCTAAAAAATTGGAAATAATCATGAGTTTGATGTATAATAAATAAATATGTGGCTAGAATTGTATGATGGAAAGTAAGACAACTGATTCTATATTTTTTGCACCTTTAGGGGTGCAATTTTTTTGAATGTGTACAAAGTGTTTGATTTGATGACATAGATTTTTTCTGATGAAATAATGTATACTGTATTTAGGTAACTAATTTTTTAGCAGGTGAAAATATGAATGATAAAATAGAGAAAAACCTAAAATACATATTGAAAATAGATGGTATGGGATATCAGGGAGAGGGAATCGGGAAAATAAATGGATTTACAGTTTTCGTACCTGGAGCCCTGCCGGGAGAAAAAGTAAACATAAAGGTGATAAAGGTAAACAAAAGTTTTGCCTTTGGGAAACTGTTTCATGTAATTGAGCCATCTTCAGAGAGAGTTAATCCGTCCTGTCCCATATACAAGAGATGTGGAGGCTGCCAGCTGCAGCACATGTCCTATAGGGCACAATTAAATTTCAAGAAAAATAGAGTAAAGGACTGCCTTGAGAGAATAGGGAAATTTCAGGTGGCTGAGACCATTTCAGAAAATGGCTTAAAATTATACGATACCATAGGCATGAAGAATCCCTATAGGTATAGGAATAAAGTACAGCTTCCAGTGGGCAGATTCAATTCCAAATTGAAAATTGGATTTTATGCCAACAGAAGCCATGACATAATAGATATGGACAGCTGTCTCATACAGAATGAATCTGCAGATGAAGCGGTGAAATTTATCAGAGAGTGGATTGAAAAATACAACATACCAGTTTATGATGAAAAAGCCGGAAGGGGAATTGTAAGGCATATAATGATAAGAAAAGCTTTCACGACAGGTGAGATAATGGTGGTAATTGTAACTTACGGTTCTAAACTTCCAGCAAAGGATGAATTCATAGAAATTTTAACTGGAAATATATCTCATATAGTGAGTATAATCCAAAACATAAATGACAAAAAAACCAATGTAGTATTGGGACAAAAATCTATAACTCTATGGGGAAAAGACAGTATAAGTGATTATATAGACAATTTCAAGTTCAACATATCTCCCCTATCCTTTTTTCAGGTGAATCCGCTGCAGACCCGGGTTCTCTACCACAAAGCACTGGAGTACGCAGGTCTCACGGGAAATGAAATTGTGTTTGATGCCTACTGCGGCACCGGTACCATTTCACTCTTTCTCTCACAAAAGGCAAAAAAGGTCTACGGCGTGGAGATAATAGAAGCAGCCGTGGAAAATGCCAGAATAAATGCGGCAGAAAACGGAATCCACAATGTGGAGTTTATAACAGGTAAATCCGAGGAAATCATCCCCCGGCTCATAGAACAGGGTACAAGGGCCGACGTGGTAGTTGTGGATCCTCCCAGAAAGGGATGTGCCACAGCACTTCTTCATTCCATCGCCGACATGGTTCCAAGGACCATAGTCTATGTATCCTGTGACCCTGCCACCCTTGCCAGAGATCTGGCAATACTGCGGGATCTGGGATATGTGGCAGAAAAGGTGCAGCCAGTGGACATGTTCCCGGAGACGGCACATGTGGAGACTATAGTTTCGCTACAAAGAAAACATATGTAGAGATCCTTGATTTTAAGCACTTTCTCAAGCATATCGTGTTTATAGAAAATAGTGATAAAAGCCGAAATAAAGAGATAAAAAATTATATCAACGTTTCTGTGGTAATTGATATAGAGTGTGGAGATACAATATTCTGCTTACCTGCTATTTACCTTTTTGACCGGACTTTGTCAAGGGTGCGAAGCACGTAAGCTTGCCCTTGATAAAGAACAGGCAAGAAAGGTATACATCCGGCAGAATAAGGAGACAATTACAATTTAACTATTATAAATAAAAAAGAAAAGAGGCTAAAGTATATAGAATTAAAGCACGTTATTCTAAACAAGGGAAAGACATTTGGAGTGCTGAAATTTTCTACACTTAGCCGTGAGGTGCATATCAACAATGGAGATGTACGGTAAGTGATGAAATAAAAGAGCGTACTTATGGCCTTAAATACCGTGGACAGGGTTGTATGATAAAAGTAAGTATTTCAGCCGCTGTTCCTTTAAAAGAATTTGACTATAATGACGAAGTGGAATTTGTAAATCCTGTAGCAGATACGGCGGCAACTGCGATGCTGATATTCTCATAATTTGCATCAGAATTTAACTGTTTAAAAATGGACATCAAGGCTCCAAGTGTAACACTACTTGCAAAAACAGTTGTACACGTTTTCCCATGAGCCAAATCGTTCTGGCAAATTACGTCATGCTGCTCCACTTCCTGTAATCCATAGAATTGCATTAAATATAAATCTATTATCTTTGGAAGTCTGCCCGTTTTTGCTACTGGAATTAAGCTTTTTATCTGATCCAATTGTTAATCTGATATTTCATAACGCTTTTGTGCCGTATTTGTAACCACCCCAGTTTTTTTATCTTATTTTAACTAAAACTCAGTTCTTATGCAATATTTAGTTTTCAGACACACCCTAATAAATATTAAAACAAAAACAATATGATATTCTAATATATTTTTCTTTATTACATCGTCGTAAGGATTGTTTTTCTATTTATCTATTTTTATCTTTTCGATAGCCGAAGGGTGTTACTCCAGTTTTGTTTTTGAATTTTTCAATAAAATAGCTGGTACTGCCAAAACCACATTGATAAGCTACGTCAGCAATGGAATCGTTAGTTGTAAGCAGCAATTTGGCACTTATTACAAGCAGATAATTGGTAATATATTCAAAAATAGTACATTGCGTTCATGGGATTAGCCATAACCCTAAAGAGTTTACAGCGAAATCTGACTTAGCTGCTGGAGCTAACGTTTTACTTGATGTAGTTGCTAAACTCATAGCGGCTAAAAAAATTATTTTATGAGTGATAGACTAATATGAGCAATGAGGATTTTGAAAAACAGCTTATTGAGTGGAGACATTATTTTCATATGTATCCTGAAACTGCTTTTGAAGAAACAAATACTTCAGATGTAATGATTAAAGGGGATACTAGAAGTTATGCTTCAGAGGTACAAAAGTTGTTAGAAGAAAGGATGCAAATTATTAGTGAGAGAATTTGCAAAGTAAATGGAGCAGAATGTAAATTTGAATATACCCACGAATTCGCACCGACAGTTAACTCAGCAAAATGTGTTGATATTGCGGTAAGAGCAGCTCGAAATGTTGTTGGTGAAAATAATGTGGATGGAAATTGTGAGCAGTGGATGGCTCCTGAAGATTTTGGCACATTTTTACAAAAGATTCCTGGCTGTCTTATATTTATAGGAAACGGCAATGATTCTGATGGAAATGGAGGATCTTTCCCTAATGGATTTAAAGTGTTTATTCTGTCTTTTACTGCTGTAGCTTTTGTTTTTTATGGTGTAGAACTTGTTGGGATAACTGCAGCTGAGACAGAAAATCCTAAAAAACCCATACCTACTGCAATTAACAGTATATTTTGGAGAGTACTTATTTTTTATATTGGAGCACTCTTTGTTATGTTATCTCTTTATCCATGGAGTGAAATTGGGGTAAATGGCAGTCCTTTCGTACTTGTATTTGCAAAAGTTGGGATTCCGGCTGCTGCATCTGTTATAAATTTTGCAGTATTGACAGCTGCCTTTTCTTCTATGAATAGTGACTTATATGTTAGTAGAAGAATCATTTATAGTATGGCTTTAGAAAGCAATGCCCCAAAACTATTTAGTAAGATCAGTAAATCTGGATCACCTTACGTTGGAGTTTTAATTAGCTGCGGACTTACAACAATTGCTGTAATCTTAAATTATTATGTTCCTGACAAAGTTTTTGAATATATTATGTCAATATCAACTTTTGCGGTTTTAATTTGCTGGGCTACTATAATTTGTACACAGATAAAAAGGTGCACTTTATTAGGACATGTATCCTATAAAAACATTTTTAGAAGAGAAAAATAAAAAACACCCGAAATATGTGTTTATACAGCTTCAAATCTACAGTATTATGTAGGACAAATTATCCAAGGTATAAACACATACTCTTCTAAAAACGCTTTTTTTCACCATTGAATAAAAATGGTATACTAAGACAGCATATAAACTAAAATGATAGTTTATATGCTGTCTTTTTTTACTTGACTGGAAAAAATATGAAAATTGTTTTATACTCTACTACCTTTTCTTGTTTTCCTTAGGGGGTATCAATTTACGCCCTTCTTGAAAATTTCTCTAATCGCTCTTTGTGCCTAGTTTGTGCCTAGAATGAATATCTCTAATTGATTAACGTGGATTTTTATATTCAAGGGCTTGCTTTATTTATCCATTCAAATCAATTTTTTAAACATGCCTCTTAGACCACCTTTTAAGGAGGCCTAGGCAAATATTTAATTCTCTATAATGCCTAGCTTATAATATACTCTTCAGAGAACTAACCTCTGTACTCAGGGCATTAAGCATATTTCGGCTTGACTTATACGTTTCATGTGCCAAATCCTTGTTGAATTTCAAATCCACCACATCCCGGATCTCTGGCTACGTTATTTATAAGACTTATCTACGGCTTTTATAGACATTAACTACCTCCCCTTATGCTTCTTCTAAAGTACCAAAATATTTATTATAAAGCTCAACTTCATTCAAACTTTTAAACAATTTTTTCACCGTATCATTAGTTTCTTTATATGCTACCTTCTTGTCAAAACTTTTTATAGCCACCGAGAACCAATTACCTCTTCTGGTCCTATACAAAATAGTATCGTACTTAGGTTCTATTATTAGACCTAAAGGGCCCTCTAGTGGATATTCCTTTTTATATTTTATAATCCTTTCAGATTTTTCAGTATCATATACTTTATTATCTATTATAAATCTCATTTATTTTCCCTCCAAAATATAATAAAATTTGTTATTATCACTTATTTATTATATTTATCTTATGTCATAAATGAGACTAATCTATATTCATCTTCCCATACCCATATTTACACTTCTTTCTTTCTCATATAAGGTATCATATATATCATAAGATTTTCCGTAATAACTCTTTTCTTCTTTCCTTTATTTTTGCTATTGTATTTATCGTATTATCTTTTTGAATATTATCATTTTGTTTTGTTTCATTAGTTAAATCTGACGAACTTTTCTTATTTGAATTATGAACTCTATCCAGGCTATTTTCTACTTGCTGATTTCGTTCTGACTCACTTACAAAATTTTTAGGGAAGTCATTCTGATTTCCCTAAATGTGCCTTTAAGGCATTTAGAATTTTTTAGAAAGATAGTCCGTTACAGTTTTTATATCTTTGTTTTTTCCAGACTCATTCATCTCTTGAGATAGTTTCGTGTCACAAATAAACTTTTTATCAGCATTTTGCAACCAAACAGCGGATATTGGTTTCCCAGAGTTGGCGTTGTCAATAACAATGATGATTATATCTTTTAATTCATCTTTATTTACATCTTGAAATGAAACTGCTTTAACATCTACATTATACGGGAAAGGTGTATCTTCAAAGCTATAAAGAATATCTCCATTTTCATTGGTTAAATAAAATACTGCCGGTATGTGATTGCCACCTGTAATTTTCCCGGATACAAATTTGACATTACCCCATGAATTTAAATCAACCGTAAAAGACTGATTTTCAATAGCGGCAAAACCTTTTATATTTTTTATGTTATTAGTATCAGACTCTGACTTTGAAGTTGTTGTATTTGTGCTATTTTGAGTAGTGGTATTAGGTGTCGACTGGTTATTTTGTTGCGGAGGATTAGTTGAATTGGTTCTTCCACAAGCCGTCATAAGCAAAGATACTATGATAATTGTTGAAAAAAATTTTTTATTCATATTTTCCCTCCTATGGCCATTTTTATTGGTAATGTATATTCGGTACAAAGTATAGAATTATCCCCTATACAGTCATTATAGAGCCTTTCTATTTCTTGATATGCCATTTTCCCATTCCTTGAAACAGTTTCAGCACCACAATGAGGGAAGAATTTATCTTTGCAAAATCTAAATTCTTTAACTTCTTATGTAATTTGTTTTATTTGTGAGCCTAACACAAGTACTTCTTCTAAAAAAGAATATATATGATCTTGTTTATGTAATGGTAATTTTTTTATCTCTTCTATCATAGTATTTGAATTTGCCATAGTCATGAACTCCTTCCATCAAATATAATATAATTATATCAAGTTTCAGCATTAAATTAAAACATACCCTAATATATCGTTACGAGTAAGTAAAATATTTTTAGGCAGAAAATAAGGAAAGGCCTTCAGCAATTACCTGGCTGAAAGGCCTTTTATTCATACTAAAGACTTTTTATAATTAAATTGCCATAAAAAAATAGAAAGGAGCTTTAGCATGAACAATATAATTTTAGATGAATTAGAATTGAATTTCAACAATATAGAAGAGGAAGTTTATGGTATTGTATGTGAAGCAGGTCTATCAAGGATTAAGCTCATGCTGGAAAATGTAGACAACTTGATACTTGAAAGCAGGAATACCAAAAGATACAGGTATAAGTTCAAAACAGAAAAAACTATTCAGACAATAATGGGCGATTTGACCTTCAGCAGGAGATACTATATAGATAAATAC
>NZ_JAJJPB010000028.1:0-41209 GCF_020908015.1 Clostridium aromativorans | reverse complement strand
CCTGAAAAAAATTATACCTGCAGATGGAAATTACGTCAAGGATGCTGACGCACCATCTGCGATGGCATGTCCTTGACATAATTTTCATCAACAGGTGAAGTGTATTTAAGGGAAAGCATTATGATACTGTTTATCAACCTAACTATAAATCTACTAAAAAATTGTCTTGACAAAGGGGTGCACTTTAACTAAACCCTAATTGTCTACCATTACCAAGAAGTTTTCTAAAATTATTTACATCGTTCTACTTTTTATTGATAATATCTTCATTTTAACCAATTTAATATACCTCACTAAATCATCTTTTTTAACCAATTTAAATTTTAAACATAAATATATGTATATAAATATAAATAATATATTATAAAAAAATTCTATTATCAAATTTTTATTTATTAATGTCAATAAATAATATCCTCCATATATACCAATAACAATTAAATAATTAATTAATGTAGTTGTAAAATCATATTTAACTTTATATAACGGAACAGAAAATGTGGAATTAATAATGTTAATCGACAAATAAGATATTAAAGTAGCTACTGCCGCACCATACATACCAAACTTAGGTATTAAAATTACATTTAATATTATATTAATCATCCCACCAAGTAGCATTATTATTCCAGTTAAGTAGGTTTTATTTTTTATCTGTATTCCTAAACTATAAAATTCATTCTCACCATATAAAAAATAAGAAAATAAAATCAACATTATAATTTTATAAGCATCCATATAATCTTTTGTTGTAAAAATTGAAATAATAATCCTGCTATATAGAGCAATAAATATTATTATAAGGCAACCAAAAAAATGATATTTTTTATACATATCATTAAATTTGACACTTGCATCATCATCTTTCCATATTTGAAATTTATACGGAGTAAAAATTGATTTAAACGGATCAACAAATAATGGTTGTATTAACATGCCAAATTTATAACCAACAGAATATATCCCTATTTCACTATAATTTCTATAACCAGCTAAAAAATATCTATCTGCTAATGTTAAAATTGTCCCTGAAACATTACATGGTAATAATCCACCACTGAATGTCAGCATATATTTTAACATTTTCTTATCAATTTCAAACTTAAAATTACGAACATTAACCATAACTAAATATATTAATACCATTAATATACTTAATATATATCCACTATACACACCTATAATACCTTGTTTTTTATAAACAACAAAATATATGGATAAAATTAAATTCATTATTAGCATTACCAAATTTATAGTCACTGTTATTACAGCTTCATAATTTAAATTGTAATCACACATTAATAAAATAACAAACTGTGATAATAAGCTACGAATAATTATTAATGCAAATATTTTATATGAATTATTAAAACTAAATATTATATTTGCAATAGTTCTCCCAAATATCATTAAAATTATTAAATCAATAATTGTTAAAATCAAAGCAAAATTTATAGCAGTATTTCTTAATTTATTTCTTTCTTCACCCTTATATTCTCTGTAAAATCTTATATAACCTGAATATATACTTAAAATCACAAATGTATTTATAAAATCAAGTACTGTATCTGCAAGTGAAAGTTGTCCATAACCCACTGTCCCCAATTGTCTTGTATATATTGGAAGTAATATAAAAGATATCGCCTTTGATAATACTTGTCCTATTGCATATATTATTCCCACCTTTATAAATGATTTTTTTTCTGGCATAAGTATAACCTCATATTTATAAATTTATTATCCTTCATTCAATAAAATATTAGATCTTGATTTCATTTATCAAATTTTTTAAATATATATCTAATTTCTTTGAAAAAATAAACATCACATAACCAGAAATTTTCTCAATATTACATAATTATTATTGACTATATTATTTTTTATAAAATCAATAATAATACCATTAAAGCCTTAATTTTTTTAAATTTGATGACATCTTGCCAACTATCTAGCTACCTTTCTGGTTATCATAATATATTTATATATACTAAAATAAATCTTAGATTGATTCTATAAATTAACTAATTTTTTATAAACATTCAATATTTTATCTGCATTGTCTTCTATTTTTATATCTTTTAATTTTTCTTTATAACATTTATAGTTGTCTATTACATCAACAGTTTTACTGTATAAATCTTCAATATCTCTTACTTTAAACAAAATTGTACCTTCTGGTCTTACACATACATTGCTAGCAATAGATGGAACTTTATAATATAATGCTTCAGCTATTGAAACTCCATATCCATCTGTATTAGTTGGTCTTAAAAATAATTTACTTTTTTTTAATATAGGATAAAACTCAGTATCTTTCGCTTCAAAAATAAATATATCACTATCAGGATCAAGTCCATAATCTATTATTTCATTTTTTAACTTTTTATAATATATTTTTTCCTCTTTATTTTGAGAATCACAACCTAAAAGCGCTAAAAATAAATTTACTTCATATCCATCTACCTTTAACTTATGGATTAATTTTATTAACATATCTATTCCGTATAAATCTTCATTATTATAGAATCTAAGCCATCCATTGGCACTTATTAAAAATTTAGACTTATTAACAAATTTCCAAACCCTCTCTGGTATATTTTCAAAATCATATTTACATTCAATTGGATTTATATAGGCTGGTATAGTTACAACTTTATTTTTATCAAATCCTAATTTTAGTAACTCCTCAGAAATACTAGGATTAACACATATTATCATGTCAATATTTTTCAAACTAAAAATTAATAACTTTCTTATAAAAACATTCGATTTAGACAATTGATCATGTATGCTTTGCCCATGTACAGATAAAATTATTTTCAATCCAAAAATTTTGTAAAATCCAAGCAAAATTCTTACTTTCTTATTTATACAATGAAAATGTATCAAATCTGTCTTCAAAAAAGGAATCTTAAAAATAAATTTTTTATAATTATCAATGGAGATTATCTTTTCAGATTTATTATCAAATCTTTTAAATTCATCATACAAAACAACATTAATATTTTTTCTCTCCAAATATTTCCTAATTCTTTTAATATGAACTGAAATACCACCATATGGTGGAGGGTAAGGCCCAATAATTATTACCTTCATAAAAATTATCTCCTAATATTCAACTTCTGAAATATATCTATTATTATTACAAATTTCTAAAATAAGACATATTCTCAGCTTATATTTAAATTTTGAATTAAAAATTTATATTTCCCAGATTTAGTCCTTACAATATTATCCACAATCTTGATTTCTACATCTATCCTATTATATGCTGCATTTTTCATCTTATCAGATATTTCATTTAAATCAGTTTTATTTAGTTTTTCCTTTTCAACTATTTTAACTAACACTTTTCCTACTTCATTCTGGACAAGTTGCATCATTCTAATTTTGCCAAATGCATTAAAATGTTGAGAGAAAATTATACTCGTCATTGCAATTTTAGCTTTATCTTTAGTTATAATTTGTTCCTGTTCTCTACCTTGTACTCTTTTAATTAGTTTATAATTTCTTCCACAACTACAAATTTGGTTTGTATTTACAGCTAGATCCATAGTTTTATATCTTATAAAAGGAACTACATAATTATTAAATCCTGTTGCTACAATTTCCCCTATACCATTCTCTTCTGTAACATCTTCTCCATTTTTATTTATTAATTCTGTATAGCCATATTCACTAAAAATGTGATAATTATTACTCTTTTCACATTCCCCTGCAAGACAACATCCTTCAGTATGACCATACCAGCTATATACTCTTACATTAAATGCCCGTTCAATTTTTCTCCTTTGAAAATCATACATATTTTCTGAGCCACATAACACAGCTTTTAAGTTATTCAATTTAACTTTTAAATTATTATCTAATATAAAATCCGATAATAAACTTATAGATGAAGGATATGCTTGAATAAAATCCGGATTAAATTTTTCCAACAATTTTATGTATATAATCATATTCCCATCAGTTAGTTGATAAGAAGATAATATAAGATTATTTCCTACCTTTTCATATATACCTTTAGACGGTATATTACCTCTCAATATAGCATTTTTATTAATTTTATGGGCATTAAATCCTGTTCTTTCCCATTGTTTACAAATAAATGCATATTCAATAGCAGATGCACTGTTCTTATCTCTATAAAACCCCATCGGTATACCTGTAGAACCACCTGTAGTAACATATGAAATCTGATCTCTATTATAAGAAGTAGAAACCAAATCTTTCAGATTATCCTGCACTATTTTTTTTGTTAGATAAGGTATTCTTTTTAAATCTGTAAAACTTTGTATTTGGTTAGGCTTTATAGCATATTCATTGAATATATTCGTATAATATGGAACTGTTCTATATGCATGTTCAATTAATTTTTTTACTTGGAACATTTGATATTCTTCTAGTTTATTTTTTGACCAATATTGAGACTTTTCAAGGAAATTATACTTATCTCTAAAAACCTTTCCTTGTTTAATATACTCTGGTATATATCCATATAAATTTTTAATAGGTTTCCTAATAAATCGAGGTGAACGTTTAATCATTTCTTTTAACATTACTTTTTCAGCTCCCGCTCTACTAAATAACTTATATTTGTCGCCTGTTTTACCTGCCAAATAGGTATAGTATAATTTGTTCCATTTTTTATTGCTTTTGCAAACTCTTTAAGCTCCTCATATTGTCCCTTCTCTGAATTTCCACTTTCAATATTAGGTAATCTTAAACCATATCCACTGATTTTCTTATAGTCATCAATAGTTATGATATTTCCATCACAGTAAATCTGGCAAAATTCTTTTGGATAAGTGCTATTGCCAAGGGATGTATATGTAAGCGTACATAATGAACCATCTTCATATTTTAAAGTAACTACTACATTATCTTTAGGTGAAATATTTTTAGTTTTGGAATTAATACTATCTACAGATGCGCTCAATATTTTCGAGTCCGTAAAATAATCAAACAAGTCAAATATGTGGCATCCCTCGCCTATAATACGTCCTCCACCCTCTCCTGTATGTACCCAACAATCCAAGGGAATATATCCTGCATTCATTTGATAATTTATTATCATAGGGTTTATTCTATTTTTAATATGTTTTTTAGCTTCAATAGCATACCTGGAAAATCTCCTATTAAATCCTACAGTATATGGCATTTTAGTTTCACCTATTACTTGCAATACTTCTTCCATTTCCTCTTTATCAAGGGCCATGGGTTTTTCAACAAATACGGCTTTACCATTTTTCATAGCTTCCATGGACATACTTGCATGAAGATTATGCCTTGTACATATCATAACCATGTCTACACCATCATCATTCAATATCTCATTATAATCTGTTGTAGCATATTTAGCTCCATATTGTTCAGCTACCGCTTTGGCATTAGTACCAGTTCTGCTCATAATAGCATAAATATTATAAATGTCACTCAATTTCCTCAAATTTGGAAGATGCATTGATTTGGCAAATCCCCCTGCACCTATTACAGCTACATTTATCTTTTGATCCGTTTTTAATAATTTTCTATTTATATAAACTTTTCTTTCTATATTATTGCTATCTTCATTGTCATATTCTAACAGTACAATAAGTGGTTTATTCTCCGAAGTTTTTAATTCTTCATAAGCTTTTGCTGCTTCATCTAAAGGATATACCCTCTCGATGAGAGGTTTTAAATTTATTTTTTTCTCTGATAAAAGCTTCAAATATTCCTCCATATTTCTATTTTCTGTCCATCTTACATATGCATAAGGATAATCGATACATTTTTCTTCATACGTGGGATCATATCTTCCTGGTCCATAGGATGTTGAAATTATAAAATCCAGTTCTTTTTGATACATATCCTCTCTTTTATATTCATTACCTACAACACCAACAAGTACAACCTTGCCCTTCCTCCTGCATATATTAAATGCCTGGGAAAGTATTTGATTGGAATTTGAGGAAGCCGTTATTATCGCGGCATCAATTCCAAATCCTTCTGTAATTTTATCAACTTCTTCAATTATATTAAGTTTAGAAGAATTTACAGTAAAATCACATCCAGTTTTTTTAGCAATACCCAGTCTCCTATCGTCAATATCTATCCCTATAACTTTACACCCTGAAGCTTTTAACATCTGCACTGCAAGCTGTCCCATTATTCCCATTCCAATTACAGCTACAATCTCACCTAACCTCAAATCAGCCCTTCTAACTCCCTGCATCGCGATACCACCAACAGTAACTGTGGATGCCAAATCCATATTAAGTCCATCAGGGACCTTCATAACAAGGCTTCTTGGAACATCTATATATTCTGCATGGTTTGCAATTCCAGCACCTGCACAAGCTACTCTATCACCTATTTTCAAATCTTTAATGTTTTTGCCCAATCCTATTATTATACCAGAAGCACTGTAGCCTGTAGGCTTTCCCGATTCCATATCTGTAACTTTATTTAAAACAGCTCCAAAGCCCTGATTTTTTAACATATTCAATGCCTTCTTCACTTTTTCAGGCTGTTCCATAGCTTTTTTTACAATAGATTTACCAGATTCATTTACCCCCATAATTTCTGTTCCTGCACTAATGCAAGAATACAAGACTTTTACCAAAACGCCATTATCTGAAACCAGAGGTGCCGGAACATCTGATACTATAGCCTGTCCTTTTTTTATAAGTACCTGTTTCAAATTATCAACTCCCTAACAACATATCAATTCTACCTTATTATAATCTTTTTTCAGCATTATACTGAGCTTTTTAGTTTTAAATTTTTGTCCATATCCATATGACACATAGGTATCAGTTATCAAATATGGATTATGAAATTTCATAAATATACTTTTATTGTTCTTAATAAGATCTATTCCATTTTCTCTTCTTATTATATCAACATCACAATCCAATATGAAATTTACATATATGTCATCATTAATTTTATCCGGTAAAACATTATCTTCAATAATCATTCCATTATTTCTCAACTTAACAGTTCTTCTATGTATTACACCACATTTTCTTTTATATCCATAATGTTCACCCGAAAAAGTACTTTCATTGAAAATTACACATTTTGCAAAACTCTGCTCCTTCATATAAAACAAATCATATTTATTAAAATCATTCTGTTCATAACTACCAACCTGCAAAGTATTATGCATACCTGTACTCCTAAATAAATTCCTCATTTTATAATTAGAAGTATATACATAAGTCCCCGGGTCTACAATAAAATCTTCATTATCAACATTAAGCTCGATACTCAATTGATCATTATGGCTGTGACCCCCTTCACCACTGCAGGACAATTCCCCGCACCTTATAATGCAATAAATTCTATCATTCCTTAATATGTAATAACCGCCTTTATCATAAGCTTTAGAATTTAATGAAGGTACCTCACCAGATTCTTTAAAATTCCCTGTTATCCACAATGCATCCTCTCTATAATCTCTGCCAAAATATCTAAAATCATCTCTGTCAAAATACTCTCCCGCAGCAGCCAAGACATGCCTGAAATCCCTTCTATTCCAATTTCCATAATTTGATACTATCAATAATCTTCCATCATCTTCATCACCAATAATCGGTGACAACCCATTAGGTTTAATTATATTCATCATGAATTCACACATTTTTTCAAGCTTTTGCATATATTCATCTGAAAAGTAAATATCATTTTTATTACATAAAATTGTAGTAATTAAAAACAATTCAGTAACAAGTCTATGATAAGAAGTAGATGCCTCATAATCCGTTCCATCTAAATTCACTTCATTTTTCATTTCATTTTTAAATTCAGAGATTCCAAATTCAAGCCAAGCTTTTGGATTATTTTTCACTTTTTTATCTTCCATAATAAAATTATTAAAATATATTCCAAGCCATATAAGACCACATAAATCGGATAAATAATGGTTTCCGTTATGCTGGCCTTCATTTTCAAGGTTCCTATATATAAATTTTCCATGGAGGTAAAGAGATTTATTGAATTCAACCCAAAAATCATTATCAATATTTTTAGACTTTGTGAAGAAAAAATATCCACAAATTAAATTAACAGCTCTTATAGCAACATCCATAGTACAAGTCCAATTAACTGACATCTCAACAGGGTTGTTCTGTATCCAATTTGTAATTTCATTCTTAAATTCTATGGCATATTTTTCATTATCAGTTATCCAATATGCCTTTCCTAGAGTAATTATATGCTGAAATCTTGAAAGCTCCCAAGGAACTTTCACATCTGAATTATTTGACAAATTCACAATTTTTATATTTTTATAAAATCCATTCTTCCATACATACCCTGTTTTAAAATCCTTATTCCAAGACAAATCTTTACCTAAATATTTTTTTCCTGAACCGAGCAAATCAAATTTATGATTACAAATATTATCAGCTGATGTAATTATATTTATACTTAAACTATATTCATATAATTTTTCTTTAAATTTTTCCTTGTCCACTATATTATATAGAAAATTACATTTTGAATTAAACTTATGAAAGTATTGCTTCTCTAATATAATTGGATTGCTTTTAATTTTTATCATTCTAAAAATATAGTATATTCTCTTATTAGCTTTTTTTAATAATTTGCTTAAAATCTGCATTAGTGTTAAGTTACAAATTCTATATATTCTCAATTTAATAATTCTCCTATTTCCAACTAGTCATATTCAAAACTTTATAATTATTCTTATCAAGTAAAATTATAAATATTACTAGAAAATATATGCTCCCTGATTTAGACAAATAAGGCATATTAAACCAAGCCATGCATAAATAAGCTATAACTATTCCATATAAATACATTTTAGGTTGTGTATTTAATTTATTTGCTTTATTTAATAAATTAATATGGAATATTATAAATAATAACAGTCCAAAGAAACCATAAGCTATATAATATCCAAAAATATTATTATGTGGTCCTATATAATGAATACTGTCAATATTCTGAGATTCAGAAGATATCGTTCCGCCACCTAATCCGAAAAATACTTCCGGTTTTTCCATAACAGATTTAGAATTTTTCCATTGAATATCTTTTCGTTCTTGTATTGAATCATCTTGAGAAAAATTAAAAGTTATTACATTATATAATCTCATATATGCCATTGATGTATTAGGGTTATTTTTAAAATAATTTGTAAATAAATTTATAGAAATTATCAATATAAAAGCTAGCGGAATTAACTTTAATATAAATAATTTATTTAAAATCTTTCTATAATTCAAAAACAACATTATAATTATGAACATAATTATAGGTGATCTTTCCAAAGAAAACACTAGAAAATAAATGCTAAAACAAAAATTTATAAGAAATACAACTTTATTTCTTATTTTATTTTTATATAGATATAAAAAGGACACAATAACTACAATAAATAGCTGATATTCAACAAAAGAGTTCATTGTCCCAAAAAACCTTAATAACCCTCCGGATTGAAATAAATTTTGAACATTTTGCTGCAGCATTTGCTCTATATTAAGCCTATCCCATGGAAACAAGGCAGCAATAGAATTATATTTATACCATAAAATCTCTTGAATAACACCATAAAAAACAAATGGTAAATATACAATGTTTATAAAATTTACATACTTATTCACTTTAGTATAATATATAGCAATAAAACAGCTCATAAATGGTACTATTATATCTTTAACAGAATATACATTATCTATAAATGTACAATATACAGTATTAAAAATATAAGCAATAAAAAATAAAAGTAATATTATTAGATAAAAATAATAATTTTTAATTAAGCTAACATTTACAATAAAAATTAAATTTATACACAATATAAATAGCACTAAATAAGATAATATATTAAAATTAATATTTATATTATAATAGTTTATTATTCTCGTAAATAAATTTGAAAATAACATTAATATAATAAACATATAAGTACATAAATCTATAAAAAATCCATTTGATTTTTTTACCATAAAATACTCCTTATAAATTAAATGAAAAATTATAAATAACTTTGTATCTCTTCAAATCTTTTCTGCCATGTATTTTTCATTGCAAATTTAATATTATTTTCTTTATTTTTATACTTGTTCTCAATTGACTTTATTATATCTTTACAAAACTCATCATAACTTTTAGCAACATAAGCTGGGCTAATTATATATTTCATTTCTTTGAAATTAGTAGACACAACATTTAATCCTACACTCATATACTCGTAAAGTTTTATAGGAGTTATCGAATCTGTTAAGTTATTTACTTTGAATGGTATAATTCCAACATCACTATAATATAAATAATTAGGTATTTGTTTATAATCTATCTTGCCTAATATATGAATATTTTCACATGATTTTAATGATATTAAATCTATTTTATATGGACCAATCAGATAAAAATCTATTTGATTCAATCTTTCTGCACAATATTTTAATAAATTTAAGTCAAACCAATGATCAATTGCACCTACATAAATACACTTTTTTCTTTTATTATTCTGGAATTTTTTTGGAATAATATATTTTTTTCTAATAAAATTGCCTAACTCAACTCCATTTGGCAGATAAATCAAATCTTTCCTCAAACATTGTTTCTTTTTAATTAAATTATGTGCAGTAACAAAAACCAAATCAGCTTTTTTAATTATTCTCTTCTCAAAATATGACATTGTCTTACATGCCCAATTAAAGCTAGATAAATCATCAGCACATCTATAAATTAATTTATTATATTTAATTATTTTAGTTAAATAATAATATTTAGGGTTTGTAAGCCATAATATATCAACATTATCAAAATTATTTCGTTTAAAACTATTTTTTAAATTAGGTATAATTAATTTAATACTTAACTTATTAGCAAACTTTGTATTTAATATTGGTAATTTCCCATACAAAATCAAAGAATAAGGTGAATATCCAAATATATTTCTGTCTATTTGTTCAAAAAATTTTTTATTCAAATTTTTTCTCTGATTGAAAATCCTTTCATTAGCAATTCCTGTCATATGATTATACACCGGTGATAACCATAAAACTTTATACCCACTATTTGCAAACATTTTTGCATAATGATGATTACCAACTTTAAAATCACTATTATACTCTAAGTATTCCGCCATAACAATTTTTTTCATTTCTATCCTCACTCTATAAAATATCTATTATATTCTCCAATATAAAAAACCATATTTCCTAGCTTCTACAGCATTAACCACTGCTTTGGTATCTATGCATACAGGATTTTTATTCATAAGCTTGGCCATATGTTCACAGTCATCATAATTCATATCATTTTGTTTCGTTAGAATCAATACTGCATCTGCTTTTTTCAAAGCTTCTTTTTCATTTTCAACCTTGAAATCATATCTTGTAGGTACTATGGGATCAAAGGCTCTCACTTTCGCCCCAACTTTTACAAGAAGCTTGCATATATCTATAGAAGGGCTTATCCTGTCATCATTGGAATAATCTTTCATAGCTAGCCCCAAAACAGCTATCTTACAATCTTTAATATTTTTATTTCTGCTCTTTAAAAGTTCTCGAAGTTTATCAACTATAAATTGCGGAATTAAAGCATTTTTTTTTCGTGCAAGCTTTAATATATCCATAGATACATTCATTTTCTCCGCTCTTGGAGCTATATAATGATATGCATTTGGAATGCAGTATCCACCAACACCAGGACCCGGCGTTAAAAGATTTACTCTTTTATGTGTATTTGCAAGTTTTATTACCTCAAAAATATCTATACCCAGAGCTTCTGCAAATCTGGCAAATTCCTGGGACATGGCAATATTTACATCTCTCTGGACATTTTCAAATACCTTCGAAGTTTCCACTGCCTTTATACAGGAAGCCTTTACTATTCGAGCTTTACAAACCACTGCCAAAAGTGATGCCGCCCTTTCCAAGCTTCTCTTATTTACTGCCCCTACAAGTGTGGGCATATTTGCAAATTCTTCAAAGGCCTTTCCCTCTGCAATTCTCTCTGAAGCATAGGCAAGATAAAAATCAGTTCCCGCTTTCATATTTGATTCTCTTTCAAATATGGGCATTATAAATTCTTCTGTCGTTCCCGGAATCACAGTACTCCTTATAACAACTAGATCACCTTTTTTTAAATTTTTCCCTATGGTTACACATGCATTCTTCAGATAATCCATTATATACTCACCATTTTTTATCGGTATACCTACAGTTACAATTATATTATTACATTTTCTTACTGCTGCCTCACCATCTACCGTAGCTTTATATTTACCTTTTTTTATCTGCATGTTCAATATTTGTCGTATACTTACTTTATAAAATTTCTCAGTATGATTAGTCAGTCCCTTATTAGTGTTTGCCACAAGCAAATCATCTACATCCACACCTATGGTTTCACATCCTCTCAATGCAAAGCTAAGGGTAAGGGGCAAACCCACAAATCCCTGTCCAAATATACATACCTTTTTATTAATATCATTTTCATCTATGTTTTCATCTAAGCTTTCAATTATATCCAAACCACTTAAATTATTTTTTACTATTTCCATAAAATTTTCCCCTTCTATGTATTTAAATTAAAAAATATAAATAAATCTTCAATTTCTTAAATAAATATCAATTACAGCATTACAACATTTTTCCCATGAAAAACACTTTAATCTATTCCTAGATTTTAAAATTAAATCATCACATATTTTTTTATCTTGAACTACTTTTATAATCATATCACCTATTCCATTTAAATCATAAGGATCAATTTTTATTGCAGCTTCTCCCACAACTTCAGGAATAGAAGTTTTATTAGACACCACACATGGTATCCCATAACTCATAGCTTCAAGCGGTGGTAATCCAAATCCTTCATAAAACGATGGATAAACAAATACCACGGCATTTTTATATAAAAATTTTAACTCATCATCATTTACTTCACCAGTAAATAATATTCTATTGCTCAATTTTAAAGTATCCACCAAATCGTAAACTCCCTGATACATCCAACCGTTCTTACCAACAATAACCAGCTTATAATCATTAATTTGATTCTTAATTAAATCAAAAGCTTTTATAAGTCCATCAACATTTTTTCTTGGCGATATTGTGCTAACTGTAAGAATATATTTATTACCTTTTAAATTTAAAATGCTTTTATTAACATTGTTAATATCAATAAGCTCTTTGGAAAAATCATTAAATCCATTATAAACAACTTTGACTTTGTTTTTAACATCAGGATAATACTTTAATATTTCACTTCTAGCAAAATTAGTTATTGCTATTATCTTGCTAACTTTTTTTATAGATAAAGCAGTTATAAAATTTTTCCATATAGTTGTCTTCCATGTAAAAGCGTTTTTAAAACTTTTAAATGCTAAATCATGAATTGTGATAATAATTTTATTTTTAGAACATAACGGTGCCATAGTATCAGGATAATGAATAATTGCATCAGGATATTTTTTATAAATCAGTTTAGGAAGTTTAAATTGCTCATAATAATTTCTCTGCATACTATTTTTTATTCCATAAATAATTATTAAATCTTTATTACTAGCAAAATCAAATAAATCTTTATCCTCTTCTCTTATGACAATCTTAAAATCAACTTCATGTCGTTTATATACAGCTTTCGATAATTCATAACAATACCTTCCTATTCCTCCACTTAACGAAGTTTGAAGTGCATTAAATACTACCTGTTTCATTTATAATACCTTCCAGTTCTATTAATTATTTATAAAATTTCTATTTTTAATTAATATAGCTACCATCTGTTTTACATATCCATTAAATTTAAGTATAACTCTTCATGTTCTCTAGCAACTCTTTCAGCATTAAACATTTCATTTACACTTTTATAGCCATTATTTACTAAATATTTTCTAAGTTTATCATTATTTTTAATTTTAATAATAGCATGACAAAATCTATCTATATCTCCATAATCAATTAATAATCCATTATAGTTATTTCTTACTACATCTGGGATTCCGCCAGAATTAAAAGCTACAACTGGTTTGTTAGCTGCCATATATTCCGCTAAAACAAGTCCAAATCCTTCCCACTTTGAGGTTAATATACCAACATCAAATAAAGAGACATATTTAGGTACTTCATCAGTCCAACCTGTTATTAAAAAATTATTTCTTAATCTATATCTATCAATTAATTCTTCAACTTTACTTCTTAATTCACCGTCTCCAACTAGTATAAAATAACAACAATCCAATTTTTTTTTCAAACTATTAGCTATCTGAATAAAACTTTCAGGGGACTTTTGTGCTGATATTCTAGCCACCATACCAACAACAAATGCATTAGATGGTATATTTAATTCCCTTTTTATTTTTTCAATATCATATTTAACTTTATATCTTTCTAAATCTATACCATTATATATAACTTTGGTATATTTTTTCGGTTTTATATTATATTTTAATTGACTATTTTTTTCATGATTAGATATATTAATTATTACATCTGTAAAATTTGCCAACACTTTTTCCACATATACATATATCAATTTTTTTCTATTATCCACATCCATATCAAAGGCCCAACCATGTGCATTATATACAACAGGTATACTTAAAAACATAGATGCTATTCTTCCCAATGCTCCTGCTTTACTACTATGTAAATGAATAATATCCGGATTGATTTTTTTTATGTATCTTCTTATCATTATAATAGACTTTAAATCCAAATTAGGGGAAATTTCTCTTACCATGACAATTGTATCTAATTTACATCCAATCTCTTCAAAATTTTTTCTTTCTTCTTCATATTCCCTAGATGCCAATAAATAAAATTCAAATTTCCCTCTATCCATGTATTTAATAAGAATCTTCAAATATTCTAAAACCCCACCATTTGACTGAGTTATATGTAATATTCTAATTTTCTTCATAGGTTTCATCCCGCTAATGTTTATTTATCTTTCCCTTTATCTCTTTAATCCTCTCAATATCCTCTTTTTTTCCGACAAAAATAATATTGTTGCTGCTTCTAAGGCTCCTTATGTCACCCATACACACGTTGTTGTTATTGCCCTTTTCTCTGTACCTCTCAACTGCATGCCAGGTTCCTACATCATCCCATCCAAAATCCGAGGGGATAACATATATGTTTTTAGTTCTTTCCATTATTCCGCAATCCACAGAAATATTGTCTACCTTTGGATATCTTTCTGCAAGCAGTCTGCTGAAATTTTCATCATCTTTTTTAAACACACCTTTTAGAATATCATATGTACTGTTTAGATATTTTTTTGTAAGTTCCAATATAGTACTGCATTTCCATATGAACATCCCGCCATTCCAGAGAAAATTCCCTTCTTTAATATATTTCTTTGCAGTATCGACATCAGGCTTCTCCACAAATTTTTCAACCTTATATATATTAAAAGACTTATCACTTTTTTCCATGGCAGCTGCAGCCTCATTAATTGTACACTGTGAATTATAAACTGTAAATTGAATATATCCATAACCTGTCTCAGGTCTGTCAGGCTTTATTCCCAGGGTAACTATTGCAGAGTATCTTGTATGAAATCAGCCCCATAAGCTATGGTATTTCTAAATCTATTTTCGTCTACTACAAGATGATCTGAAGGAATCACTAAAATAGCTGCATCATTACATCGTTTTTTTATATAAAAGGCCGAAAGTGCTATACAAGGTGCTGTATTTCTTCCCACAGGTTCCACTATTATATTGTTTTCTGGTAAATTAGGAAGTTGTTCTTTCACAATCTGTACATACCTTTTCCACCTGCCATTATTAGTGCACACATCATATTAACAACCATCCTATAATATGTCTTAAAATATTTTTTACAAAAATTCTAGGGTTTTAACATTCAATCAAATTTCACCTAGCCCCATCGTCACCAAAAAACACTTTAAATGTTTTGAAAATAAGTTTTAAATCCAGCATTGTGTTTCTGTCTTTTATGTATTTCAAGTCCAGTTTCATCCAGTCATCAAAGTCAATATTGCTTCTTCCCATTACCTGCCAGTAGCAGGTAAGTCCAGGTTTAACCATTAATTTCATTCTCTGACGTTTTGTGAATTTGAGAACTTCCCTTGGAAGATTTGGTCTTGGACCTACAAGTGACATTTCACCTTTAATCACATTGAAAAGCTGTGGGAGCTCATCAAGACTTGTTTTTCTTATAAACCTACCGACCCTGGTAACTCGTGGATCTTCTTTCATTTTAAACATGGGCCCTGTCATCTCATTTTTATCTTTTAGCTTGTCCAAAAGTTCCTCAGCACCACTTACCATGGAACGAAACTTATACATTTTAAAAGGCTTTCCATTTAACCCAATCCTGACTTGCGAAAATATTGCAGGACCCTTTGAATCCAATTTGATTGCAGCCGCTACTATGAACATAACAGGGGATAACACAATAATTCCAATTAACGAAAATAATATATCCCCTGCTCTCTTGAAAAAATAATAACCGATAGTCTTCTCGTACTCATACTCATCTTCATTCTTATACTCATCTTCATTTTCTACCAATATACCAGTTATGCTAGTGACTTTATCCTCCAATTCTGTCAATATATCTCCCCCTCATACCAACAAAATTCACATAAATGTTACATTTATTATAACACCACAGCATTTGGCAGACAACCATAAAAGTCCCATTTATTTGTCCAATTTTATCATTTTAAAATATTATCGTATTTTAAAATGATAATTTTATATGTATTAAAATAGATTTAAAATTCTCTATTTTATGTCTATATGATGTGAGTTTTTATTACATTTTTCCCTATAAATTTTGATTTTACATTTATATCCACATTTCAAATTAGGCTCTGTAAATTGTCATTTACGCAAAACAGCCAACATCATATTCCAAAAAATCACTTTGGCATATAGTATTGGCTGAATATTTTCACATATTATCATCCAAAATTCATTATACTTCTCAGATGATCTACAGCTCTTTTTTTCCTGGCAGCTGCTGTCCTATATGGTATCTTCTCCTTTACTGCATATTCTTTTAAGCTTATTTCCCATATATAATACCAGACTATTGCACTTTTTTCTTCCTCAGAAAGTTTTCTTACAGCTCTCCACAGATCAGAATACTGCTGTTTTTCTATGAACTCTTCCTCGATATTTTCTTCTGACTCCACCGTGTCCACGAGTTCATCACCGCCGCTGTTCACACTATAAAGGCTGCAGCAAAAATATTTTTTCACACTGTTCCTTATTTTGCAGTAGAAATTCTTTTTGATGGCAGCTGCGGCATAAGTGGAAAAATGGCACTTGGAATTCATGTTGTATTTGTAAATGGACTTTATAAGTGAAAGCCTTCCTTCCTGCACCATATCCTCAAGAGTGTACCCTTCTATATAAAAGGAACTGGTAAGATTTATAACCATTCCGTCAAACCTTCTGCAGATTTCACCTATGGCAGATTTGTCCTTATTTTTAGCTCTTACAAGAAGTTCCACGAGGTGAGTCTTTTTCAGGCAGCTGTAATCTGTATTCACAATTTCTGGGGAATGCTTGTCCATAATATAATCGGGTTTGAATTTATATCCCATAACATTCTCTCCCTATGATTTCAAATTGAACCTATTGCACTTCAAATATATATTTCCTGTCTTAAATATTTTATTACAAATTCAAAATTTCGTGCCTTTCTGCCAGACTTTTCATCAATTAATCCTTAAATTCAGGCAGAACTTGTAAATAGCAGCGTTCGGATAAAAAGCGGGTCTGGAACAAGTATATCTGAAGCCAGACCCTATATGAGCACTACTTACTATTTCACCTCAAGCTCAACAGTAGAAGTATCCTGTATATGGGCAGAATCTACAGCTTTTAAATCCCCGTTTTTAGTGGTAAATATATTTTTTGCAATAATTGTTTCCATGGCAGTTTTTACTTCCTGATCCGTTATACCTTCTTTTACATTGGAGATCCTTATAGAAGCCTTTTTACCTTCTTCAGTCAGAAAACTCATAATCAATGATTTGGACATATAATTCACCCCCTTTTTCAATTCACGGTTCACAATACACAGTCCACAATTGTTCATTGTACATTGTCAATTATTAATTTGTCTAAGCGTTTGTTATACCACTTTCATCCTGCCTTATGAGCTCTTCTAAAGTCTTTCCGAGAAGCTTTTCTATTTCTCCGGCAACATCATAAATATCCTGAACAGCAGCATCTATTTTTATATTTGAAAAGGTCTGTCTTTTGATTATATCTTTTCCCTCTTCATCCAGACCATCTTTATATTTCAATATCACTGAAGTGTTCAATAAAGTAGTTTTAGCAGCCATCCTCATCACCTCCCTTCAAATAATATATATGCAGTTTTTCAAAAATAGGCAAGATTTTTTACAAAAAAAATAAAAGATATAAAGATCATTTCAAAATCTTTATACCTTTTAAGTCTATTTTCTCCTTCTGCTCTTTTTCTTACTCTTCTTGACTTTGCTGCCGTCCTCTCCGTAATAATACTGATAGTAATACCCATAGTATCCTTTTTCCTTTATCTCAAGCTTGTTTAAAACCGCTCCAAGTATATTGGCACCTACTTTCGATAAAAGATCTCTGGCTTTTACAGCTGCCTCTTTTTCCACCTGAGAAGACGATATTACCAGAAGACAGCCGTCCACGCAGCGGGATAAAAGCTGGGCATCCGTCACTGCCACTACAGGAGGAGTATCCAGTATTATATATTCATACTTCTCTTTCAACTGCTGCAAAAAAATTTCCATTTTCCTGGAGGCCAGAAGTTCTGCCGGATTGGGGGGTCTTATACCAGATGTGAGAAGATCCAGATTTTCAACTATATTTTGTTTAACCGCATCTTCAAAACTAATTTGCCCTGCCAGCACATTCGAAAGCCCGTTTTCATTAGATGTCAAAAATATTTTATGCAGATTGGGTTTCCTCTGATCACAATCCACAAGCAAGGTTTTGGCACCCGTTTCCGACATGACCACTGCCAGGTTGGCAGAAGTAGTGGACTTACCCTCCCCAGGTCCTGAGCTCGTGATCATTATAGACTGTATTTTCTTATCAAAAGAAGAAAATTGAATATTTGTTCTCAATGTCCTATAAGCTTCTGCAATAGGATCCATTGGGTTTCTTATAGTGACTATATGTACTTTATCCATCATCTTCACTCCATCTGTGTCTCAAATCTTATTACTATGTTCTAAAAAGGCTGAAAATTCTCTTTTTCTCTCTTATTCTCCCGCTTACGGGGTCTATAAGCTGATTTTTCAACAATCTCTCACAATTTTTTTCCATATACATATAAATATCATGATTGACTTGAGAAGCCATTTCAAGTGCACTGCTGATGCCCGGATGCCGCCCACCAGTGGAATGGGCATCTGATGCTATAAAACTACAGATTTCGTTTTTTATCAGAACCCTGGCAGTATTTTTCACTTTTTTCCCAAATATACCCCTTATACTTCCTGTATTTACCTGGACCAGACATTTTTCATCCAGGAATTCGTTTATCTTGGATGGGTTGTCTATAATATATCTGTATCTTTCAGGATGGGCCACAATTGGATGCACCCCTCTAATTTCAAGTTCATATATTATATCCAGAGCATTTTCCGGCATATTCATCATGGGGAATTCAACCAGCATATAATCTGTATCGCCAATGCAGCCTATTTTCCCGCTTTTATAATATTCAAGGCTGTAATGATCAAGCATTACCTCCTGACCGGGAATAATATTCACATCTATATTCTCTTCTTTGGCTCTGCTTTTTACTTTTTCCAGAAGTTTTTTTATATCATCGCAGCTGTTTTCATAACAACCACGGTAAAAATGTGATGACGCCACTATGGCTTTTATTCCATCCTCTTTCGTAAGCTTAAGCATTTTCAAGGTCTGCTCCATGGATTTTGAACCGTCGTCTATACCCGGAAGTATATGGCTGTGTATATCTATCATATAAATATCACCACCTTTTGTCCAATTTACAGCTTGCAATTGTAAGCTGTGCACTGTCAATTGTGAATTGATTAAACTCGTCCTTTTGGTATTATCCCCAGCACTGGAATTCCCAGCTGTTTTTTTATATCATCTTCGGTCTTTATAGTGTTGTCCATATATTCAAGCATAAAGGAAAATCCCACAGAAACCAAAAGACCTACAAAAAATGCAATAGCTACATTCAGCATTTTCTTGGGCTTTACAGGCTTGTCTGGAAACTGTGGCCTGTCCATTATATTTATGTCTCCACCTGTAGGAAATACTTTCTTTGATTCCGCTATAAAACAACTGCTCACTGCATTTACCATCTTTACAGCCTCAGATGGATCCCTGCTCTGCCCTGTTATCTGTAAAATCTGAGTTCCCTGCTGGGGCTCTATGGAAACCAGTTTTTTAAGTTCTTTTGGAGTAAAAGCCCCATTTAATTTGCTAGAGGCATTTTTCATAACAACATTGGAACCTGCAATCTGTGCATATGTCTTTATAAGATTCTGATACATCATCACATCATTGTACTGGGTATTGCTCTTCCCGTCTTCAGCAAGTTTTCCTATTATTATTGTGGTACTTGCTTCATAAGTCGGCTTTATCACAAAAAAACTCAGTAATCCAGATGCCAGAGTACATATTACAACCATAAGTGCTATAAGTTTTCTTCTCTTTTTCAATATATTATAAAAATCTCTCAGATCCAGCGTTGTTTCTTCTTCCACTTAGTTATTCCTCCTATATTTCAGTAATTGTTTTGCATCAAGGCTAACACTTTCAAAATACCCACTTTACAAAACCGCGGATAAAATTCTCCCTATTTTCCAATCATATTGTAAAGTATGCTGGCAGAAGATGCATCCACATTTGAAAATACCGCAGCTTTAAGCTGTGTCTTCTCACTGGATGACAATTTACTGTACATTGACCTAACACTGCTTTCTGCCGAATAAGGATTATAGGAAGGATCTTTCATGCTGCCCACCACAGACATCATCTGGGATATAACCGCTTTTTGAGCTCCTGTATTTACAGCTCCAGAGGCTGCACTCAATCCGTTTATCACCCTGGCAAGTGCCTGCTGCCTTTCTCCTGAACTGGCTGATCCCAAGGATGTACCTGTACTGCTGCCAGAATTTCCAGTACCAGTACCCTCTCCACTTACAACATTAGTTTTCGTAGATAAATTGGAATTCTTTAGGCTGGAATATTTTTTTATGATGTCTTCTATGGACTGAAGTTTACCCTTCAGTATATCCTCAATGTTCAGTTTTCTCTTTTCAAGGGTAACTAAAAGCCTATTATCTTTCACACTCAAGGCAGTGATACCTACAGGAAATCCCTTTGTGCTCACCACTATGGAATTCTGCTCGACGGCTCCCTTGTTTTTCAACCTTGTAGACAGTTTCTTCAGAATATAGGATTTGGGCAGGGCGATTTTCCCGGCTTTAAAGTATTTTGGAGTATACCTGATTTCATCATTTTCCTTGGAAAGGGTGCCTTCCGATGTAACAAGGACGTCAAAACCCTTATAGGCTGAAGGTACATAAAATTTTATGTTGTCTCCGTCAAAATCCGCTTCCACCGCTTTCACAGTAATATCACTGCCCCTGTACTCTTTAAAATACAGAGATATAATCTGATTCACCTCATCTTTTGTAAGCTGTGCAGTTCCTCCCGTATCCTGGGCTTTTATTATCTTTTCAAAGAGCCCTACTGTAAATTTGTATTCAGGTACACTATAGGATGACTGCCAGAAAAGAAGTCTTCCAAAAACTGCTGCTATCAGAATTAAAACAATAACCACAGCTAAAAATATTGTTTTTTTACTTTTACTTGAATTTTTCATATATGCTCTCCCAAAATTTAAAATAAAGTTTTTATATAAAGTCACTCAAAAAATTATAAGTTATCCAGAAATATATTATTTATTATAACATATCCCAGAATAACTTATGTGTAAATTTAAAATTAACAATGGAACCAATATATCCCACTATACTCCAAATTTAGCTTCAAGAGCAAGGCCTTCTGAAATTGTAACTCCCGAATCAAATACAGCATTTTCCAGATCAGTCTTTTCTTTATCTGAAAGATTATCAAAAAGGGCTTTCACAGTTTTAGCATCCTGACTGTAATCATAATTTTGATCCGCCAGATATTTTTCCATTGAATCTATTACATCGGATATTATCTCTTTTTGATCAGCATTGAGTGTTGATGTACCTGAAATATCTATTGTTTTGAGTTTTGTCAGCACCGAACTGAAAAGATCATAGTCAGACTGGGAGCCGCCGCCTCCAGCTCCAGGATTTGTGGTATTCCCATCAAGCAAACTCTGAAGTGAGCTCACAATGCTTTCGGGCACTGCTGCAGTTCCCCCTACGGCAATAACTTTGACATCACCCGGCACATTTGATTTTAGAAAATCCTCTATTCCAATACTTACAGAATTATAGGTAAGAACAAGTGGAGAAGCCGTCTTTGCCGCCAAAGCTGAAGCCGAAAGTGCATCTGCAAATTCCTTTCCCGTAGGTCCGTCAGCCTGGACAACATATATATTGTCAAATTTGAGCTTGCTTTTGAAATAATCAAGTACATTCAAATTGGTATCAAACCTGTTCTGGCCGCTGATTCTTTCAGCAGATGGAAGCTGTGCAAGCACACTGTCACTTACAACAGCGCTGCCTCCAGTTACATAGGAATTTTCTATGGAAGCCCTGTTTTGAGCTATATACTTTTTTACTGAATCCGGCAGGGAGCCAGCTCCTGTAAGAAGTATGGGCATGTTTTCACTGGCAGCCACAGGTGCTATGGAAAGAGCATCTGCAAAGCCGTAAGCTGAAGTAACCACCACATTTGTGGAAGTTTTAAGTGCTTCTGCCACTTTTACAGAAGTCTCAAATCTGTCAGCCCCTCCAATTCTCTGGGTATCAAGTCCCATCTCTTTAAGTTCATTTTCTATATTCAGGGATATGGACGCCGTTCCGCCTATTTCTATTACATGCTCTGCCTTGAGCCTTATTATTTCATTTTTGGCATTTGCATCAAGAGCTCCGCTGGTGGTCAAGAGTATGGGAGCAGAATATTTTTTGGCAAGAGGTGCTGCACAGAGAGCATCGGGATAATTCTCTCCGCTGGCAAGTATTACATAACTTGAAGTGTCCCATCCGCTCTGAGATACCTTTGCGGATGTCTCATATCTGTTCTGACCGCCCAATCTCGGCACCGCTGCAGAGACACTTCGCGGCAGTACAATGCCTGCAGAGGAAGCCAGAAATATTCCAATAACCAGTGCCGAAAATATTTTATTTTTTCTTATCATAAAAACACCTTCCTTTCAATTCACAGTTTACAATTCACAATTATGGAGGATTTTCTTCCGCTGTGCTTTAGAAAATCTATATTGTGTGGATTTTCCGCTGGAAAATCTTCTTTTGTTGTCGTTTGTGCTTTAATAAATAGAATTCAGGTTTTCACCTGAATTCTATTTATATTTTTATTTAGTTGATACTAGCCTTGAATTGTAATATAGAAGTATGAATTTCCATTATCAACGTATACTTTAAATGTTCCAACTGTGCTAGTCACACCTAATATATCATCAATGTTTACTTCTCTTGATAAGCTACTATCATATAAAACTTTATTATCTTGTTCAATTCTATTTATGCTAAAAGGTGTACCTTTAATAGCTATTGTAGGCGAAGGATTACTTAGATTAACTGAATCTTTTATAGCAGATTCTAAACTAGTTATAAATGCAGTATAGCTATCGTAGTCTATTTCTTTATTTTTTATTTTCTGTGCTACTAATTGAACATCTATACTTCCACCATCTTTAATATACTGAGAAAACTTAGAATCTTTAGCTTTTTCTGCTATTAAAAAATCCTGAAATGTCTTTCCATCAATTTTAGCTGCATTTACATGAGCAGATGCTAAATCATAAATTTTTTGTACTCTATAAGCTATAGTACCAGGTGTATTTATATCTCCTACATCTGCCTTATCCACGTTATTAAATATATCTTGTACAGTAGTTATCTTATCTTCGTAAGAGCCTTTAACCTTTAATGTTATACTATCAGTTGTGTCAACATCATAATATTTTCCTAAATCAGGATTACTAGCTATAGTATCTTGAATCTTTGGACCATAATATTTAACGATATCAGCAGTAATATCAGTTGCGGTAGTGCTTCCACCGCCGCCACCGCCGTTAGATGCTTTGCCAAAGGCGTCTTTGATCTCGTCAGCCAGTGAATCGGATATGTTGCCTGTTCCGCCCAGTACTGTAAGAGTACTGTTCTTAGGTACATTTTCATCAAGAAAATCTTTTGTAGAAGAACTCAGTGTATATCCTGTTATTATAAGAGGATTCTTGTTCTTTGCTGCCAGTGCACCGCCTGTGAGGGCATCTGCAAATTCATTTCCTATAGGCCCCTTGCCAAGAGCTGCATAGATATTGCCAAAATTAAAGCTTGATGCAAACTCTTTAAGTACAGCTGTATTGGTTTCGTACCTGTCGGCTCCTCCCAGTCTCTTTGGAGAAGTAAACAGATCCTTAATAGAATCACTTACAGATCCAGTTCCGCCTATTACATAAGTTTCAGTTATACTTGAATTTGTTTTCAGATAATTCGCTTCAGCATCAGGAAGGCTGTTTTGTCTTGTCAAAAGTATCGGCATACCGTTTATAGCTGCAGAAGGGCCTGCCGACAGTGCATCTGCATAACCTTCACCACTTGCTATAACTGCTTTTACAGGCTTTGTTTTAAGAGCCTCAGCTATTCTTACAGAAGTTTCATACCTATCTTGTCCACCTAATCTTTGAACATCGGAAACCTGAGCTTTTATCTCATTTAAAACACTTTCAGGAACCACGCCTGTACCACCGACTACAATTACATGCTTTACATTCAGATCTTTTAATTGATTCAATGTATTTTGATTTAAACTCCCACCTGAAGTTAAAAGTACCGGAGCATCTTTAGCTTTTGCAAGAGGTATTGAGCAAAGTGCATCTGCATAACCTTCACCATTTGCCACTATTGCATAATCTGAAGAAGTCCATCCAGCCTGTGCAACTTTTGCAGCTGTCTCATATCTGTCCTGGCCTCCAAGTCTGTTTACCTGATTGGATGAATCAGCTTTTACAGCCGCTGGCAATGTCGTCCCTGCAATTAACAAGGTTGCCACACTGCAAACTGACAAAACCTTCTTACTACCTTTTTGCATATGTATTACCTCCATTCATATTTAATAAGAACTTAAAACAGACAAATACTTCATTTCACTTATACTTCTGTTGTTAACAAATTTGACATATTTATATTATACTATTAAAATAAATAATTTCCAATAGCTCATGACTTATTTGCATATAAGTCCTCTTACTATTTAGTATTCGTCTGTAATCGAAATTCTTTTAGACATTATCTGAAATTTACAAAAAAAATATGGAATTAACTTTATCACCTAAAGCAATTCCATAGCCTTAATACATTTGAGCAATTATATTCTCTTTATATTTTTGCCGCCATTTATATTTACCAATTTATAAATCACCGACCACCCATCCAGAGCTTGATCATATTCTGGATGAACATCTGTCGGAAATGCAAAATTACACAATTTAGCTCTATAGGGGCTCACTGTGAAATCCTTCAAATTGAAGTCCTGTGATTTTACCGCCCGCTTGTTTTTATCAAGCACGGTCATAGGCATTTTATTAATGGTAATCGGCTTGTTTGTAGCATTTCTCATAACTGTCGTTATAAGTATGTTTCCATTTGTCTGAAGTCCTATACTGAAAGTCGATATACTGAATTCTCCCTCTTCCATTTCAGGAAGCTCATCTAGAAACTTATCGAAAACAAGCTTGTCCTTAACGGATATTCCCTCAGGCAGTCCTTCATATCTCGGTCTCACTTTGGAAGTTATATTGAATTCACCATTCAATACAATTTTCCAGTCATCTGCAGGTATCTTATCCACTTTAAGATTTTTCTTTTCAAAATAAAGCTTTACAGGTCTGGCAGAATGAGGGGGCAGTTTTCCCAGTGACGAGAGGTTGAAGGTCTGGGATGCCAGAGTTTCTCCCTTAGAATTTACAATCAGAAAAGGTATTTTCTGCAGATTCAAATTAGTGGAAAGTCCATTTCTCACATAGACCTTAACTTCAACTTTATCTCCCAGGTCATAGGCATATACACCTGACACGTTGAGCTCCCCTTCCTTTATAGGCGGCAGCTCCCTTATCTCATCTATAAAAATTTCTTTTTGTACATCTGAAACTACATTTTCCTCTTCATCCAAAAGTGAAAGCACAGTAGAAACATATTCTTTTTTGTTATTTTTTTTGCCATCTTGTGTTTTCTTTACCATATTAAACCTCCAAAATTCTTTATAATAGCTCATTTATCCACAATACAACTATTGATTATCTTAACTTAATATATCATAAGGATTTTATAAAATCAAATATATATAAGTGTGGTGTTGCTAGTATATAGCCAAAAGTTTCAAGTTTACTTTTTATTAACTTTTTCCCGGGTAAAATTTCAGATTATAATCCAAAAAGATAGTTATTCATTTCTATTGATGGTATAATAATCTAAAAAATATATAATAGGAGGGTAAGGGGTTTGCAGAAGTATTTTAAAAGATATTTTGGATTAGCACTGGTTTTCTTATTCACTTTCAGCGGTACATTCATATGGAATTCACCAAAAGTTAGTGCATCAGCCGGAAAATACACAGTTTCAGATTTGGACATAACTGCAGACAATATATATTCATTTCAAAATGGCCTGGTCAAATTTCAGAGCGGCAGTTTATACGGGTTAATGGATAAAAATGGCACGGTAAAAACAAAACCTGAATTTACTTCCATCGGCTCTTTCAAAAACGGCTGCGCAAAAGTTTCCAAAGGTACAAAGTTCGGCTTTGCAGATGAAAATGGGACAGTTATAGTACAACCTCAGTATGAAGATGCAGGAGATTTTTCTGAAGACGGCCTGGCGGCAGTGAGCACAAATTCAAAGTGGGGATTTATAAACACCAGAGGCAGCGTCGTCACAGAGCCCCAATTTGATGTAATATACGGTTTTCAGCAGGGCTTCGCAAAAGTGAGAAAAGATGGAAAATATGGATTTGTAGATGGTCATGGGAATATATTCCTGGATTGCAAGTACGACAATGCCTATGATTTTCAGAACGGTTATGCTGCTGTAAAGCTCAATAACTCCTGGAGTCTGGTAGACACCCGGGGTAATTTCAAAGCTTTCAGCTTCGATGAGATAAAATCTCCCATACTGGGACTCGTACCTGTAAAATCCGGGGGTAAATGGGGTCTTTCCGACATGGACGGCAAAATAGTACTGGAACCCAAATACAAGAATATATACTATTTGAATAATAATCTGATAAAAGTGTCCAGCGGTGATAAATACGGACTCATCGATAAAAACGGCCGTCTGATCCTCGATACGGACTATGACAGCATCACATCTCTGGGCAGCGGTTTCTCTCAAATAGTTAGATCTGGAAAGTGCGGTATTGTAGATGCCTCCGGAAAAATGGTCCTTCAGCCGCAGCTGGACTGGATAGACAGCTACAAGGAGGGAAAAGCCATTATAACGTCCAATGGAAGATATGGATTTGTAAATTCATCGGGAGAAATAAAATACCTGTCCCAGTTTGACAAAATATATGCTTTCAGTGAAGGACTTGCAAGAGTTCAAAAGGAGAAAAAATGGGGTTTTATAAACAGCAATGGAGATATCGTGATAGATACTATATTTGACAATGCCCTGGATTTTAGTGAAGGCTATGCAGCAGTGAAAAAAAATACAGGCTCTTCAGGCATTGAAGATTCGGGCGATGCATCTCTTATTAAAAAATATATAAAATGGGGTTACATTGACAGATTGGGATCTACCTTTATATCCTATGATTTTGACAATGCCTCATCCTTTAATGACGGTACTGCCGCAGTTTTAAAGGACAATAAATGCAGCATCATAAAGAATTCAGATGTAAAATTAATGACAGCCCTTACTACAAAAGATCCACTTAAAACCTGGAGAATAAAATTCAGCAAGCCGCTTGACGACAAGACAGTCAAAAATGAGGATGACGATACTGTAATAAACGACATAGATATGACAATGACAGATAATATCAAGGTGATAGACAGCAGCGGAAAATACGTAAATGTCTCCTTTAAACTGGAGGATCCAAAAACCATAGCAGTAAGCCCTCCCTATGAGGGATATGAGACCTCCCAGGACTATACCATCACAATACTGAACAACAATAAATACAATATAAGAGATAAAGACGGAAGTACCTTAAAACCTTCTATTATAAAAATACCTTTTTCAGTTAAAAATTAAAAGTGTATAGTTAATGATCAGGTTGATTTTCGGCATTTGCCGGAAATCCTCCTCGCTTTTAACTATACACCATCCATTTTTCACCGTTAAATCATTTCACGGTTATATTTGCTAAGTTTTTATTATCCCTTACTGCCATTACACTGACCTGCATATTTTTATATTTCTTTTTTAAATCATTGGCATATTTTTGTGCCAGATCCTTCGCCTCTTTATCACTCACACCACTTTTAATTACCATAGTCGCTATAGCCCTGTTGCTCTGCACATATACTTTTCCATTCAGTATAGGCTTTTCTTTCTTAAGCTGGGCAGTTTTGTCTGCATCCTCAGTAATTTTAGGTCCTTTTGTATTTTCAGAAGTCTGTGCAGTTTTTTTAGTGTTGTCATTTTGCTGTCCGGATTTATTTCCAAAAGAACAAGCTGTAAAAGATACAATCAGCATCATAATAACTGCAGTAATTCCCAGTGATCTAATCTTTCCTCTCATCAAATTATCTCTCCTATACAACTATAATTGATTTACAGATTATATTCTATCATACCTGCTGCAATTTAACAGCTGCCCTTTAAGTTATTCATAAAAAATTTACTTGGAAAGATTGTATTGGAACTGATCTAAAGCTATCATATAATTGTCCTGGGCACTCTTTAAACTTACCTTTTCACTTTGAAGTGCAAGAGCGGCAGAATCAAGATCCACTTCAGTGAGTACCCCTTCTTTAACCTTGGTCAAAGTATTGTCATAATTCATCTGTGCATTTTCAACCTTTATATTTTCCGTATTCACCAGATCCTCGCTGTTTTTCAAAGAATAATAACTGTTCCACAAATTGACTTTAAGATTCAACTGTGTGCTGTAAAGACTGTTCTGGAGGTTCTGTATGCTGAGCCCCGTATTCACTTCCCCCGTAGCGTCATTGTAGGAATACTGCTTGTATATATCCTCCTGAATTTTAAGTATAGCAATATTATTAGTTATCTTTGCCATATCATAAGAATTGTTCACTGCATTGTCAATTTTTGACTGGATACTGCTGTCATCAAATTTTACAAACTGCTTTGATGCAGGTAGAACTAGATTTACATCAGTATTCAAATCCATATTTATGATCTGTTTTATATTGAGTTCAGACTGCTGAAGCTGTGACCTGGGAGTATTAAGAGAGGCCTCAAACTGGCTCCTTTGAACCTGAAGAGACTGAAGGGCATCATTTGTCAGCTGGCCCTGCTGTATCTTAGCCTCTGTCTGTGCAATCTTTTTATCCACATTTGCTATCTGGGCATTTATAGTAGTTATCTGATCCCGGGCATTTATTGCATTTAGATATTGCTGCTCTGCAGAAAATTTCAAATTCTGCAGTGTATCATCCCTGTCATGCTTGGCATCTTTGATATTCTGTTCATCCTGCTTCGGTACCACATCTATTGCAATTTTCACAGCCGCATACTGACCCGCAGGATAATTGACAGGGCTTTTATCAGCATTGAGCATTGCATTTTGATGGTCCCGGTCAAATTGTCTCTGATATAGAAGTATTTTCTGATCGTACATGTTAATTTCCATATTATTCTTTTCTATGCTGCTTAACACCTGGTCTAAGGTAAGGGTTGTGCTTGTCGTATCTGAAGTACCAACTGCAGCCGTGGTATCAGCAGGGACTGCAGCACTACTAGCTTCTGCAAAACAAGTGCTTCCCATGCCGAGTACCATAGCAAGTCCAACTATGACGCTTAACTTTTTTTTCAACTTTTTTGCCTCCCTACATAATTTAATTCATATCAATTACTGAGCTTTGATGTGTCATCTCCAACACCGCAGGCCAGGTTCAATTTAAGCTGTGCCATCCATATATCCCTTTGAAAGGATTTCAAATCATTCTGTGCTGCCTTTAAATTGCTTGCCTGGACGTCAAAATCCACTTTGCTCATCACACCTGCATTATATTTGACTCTGGCAACATTATAATTTCTCTGCGCCAGATTAAAAGCATCTTTTTTGGAATCAAGCATCTTAGACTTGTTTTGTAAATCACTATACAGATTGTTTATTTCAACAGGTATATTTATTTCAGCAATGTCAAGTGCATCCTGTGCCTGATTTACACCATACTGCCCAATCTGGTTCATAGTGTCATATTTAGAGTGGAATACCCCTTTTATAATATCATATTCAAATTTTTTGAGATTCACATTTTCCTGTGCATTTAAAATTTCCGCCCTGTTTTTCAGCGCATCACTTACATAATTATCATAACTTCTTATATAGGGCGACTCTGTGATTTTATCCCTGAGAAGCACATCGTACTTTGTATATATGTCCCTGTCCAAAACCTGATTTATTTTCATAACTGCAAGATCATATTGTCTCTGGACCTTATTCAGATTTAAATTTTCACTGTAGTAATCTGCCTCTGCCTGCTTTACATCTGCCGGAGAAGCCGTTCCCAGCTTTAGTTTCAATTGTGAAATATTATATTGATCTTTCGCACTTTGAAATTTTTGCTTTTCGAGGTCAAGTGCATCCTTAAAATCCATAAGGGCCGTATATTGGGTGTAAGCAGATAATTTCACCTGATTTTCAGCAACTTTGCCCATATTAGAGTACTTGTAAATGGAAAATTTGGCCTCTGCAGGAGGATTCGCTATGCCCTGCAAAAGTGTAAGCCTAGTATAGCTATCTAAAGTGTCTCCACCCTCATCCAACTGATCTCCATAGTTAGCAGCATTTTTAACTGCCTGATTGTATGAATTTTGAGCCTGCTGTGTTGAAATATCAGCACTTTTCACTTCATAAGACTCTTTTACCGCAGCATCAATGGCAGCATCAATATCCAGGGTATTTCCCTGGGCAAAAACTGAGGTGCTTGTACAAAATATAATTATAACCGCTGCAGCAAATGTTTTTATTTTGTTCATATTTTCCCCCTTTCACACACTACAGTAATTTTTCATTCTTGTGGTATCCAAGCAACTATTCATATTACCAATATCTTACCAGTGAACTAATTTTACCATAATTACATATACATTTCCATAGATACAGCTATAATTTTACATGATATTAAGTGTAAATTTCATGCTTTCCCTATATAGTTTTTCCCACATTTGTGCTAAACTTTAAGTATATACTTTTAAGGGAGGGAAAATACATATAATGAAAAAAATAGTAGGATTAGCTGTAAGTCTAACCATGTTACTCTGTACCGCAGCTCCAGCCTACGCCAAGACTACGTACAACGTAACAAGACTTGCGGGTACTGACAGATATGCAACATCTATAAAAATTGCATCTAGTTTTAAAACCGGAAATCTTCAAAACATAATACTTGCAAGCGGGAGAGATTTTCCGGATGCTCTAAGCGGCAGCGTTTTATCAAAAAAATACAACGCTCCCATACTCTTACTGAATGACAGCACAGATAACAATTCCGATGTCTTTGAATACATAAAAGATCATTTGAATTCTTCCGGAAACATCTATGTTCTCGGGGGCGGTTCATCCATAAGCGAGGACATTTTAGATCATATTAAAGAAATGGGTTACGAAAATGCCAATTTTACAAGACTGGGCGGATCCAACAGATTCGACACCAACAAATATATAATCAATTCACTGAAAGTCACAAACGGAACTCCAATAGTTTTGGCAAATGGATGGGGCTTTCCTGACGCCTTGAGCATATCCAGCATAGCTGCTTCAAAGGGATATCCTATATTCCTGGTAAATACAGACAGCCTGCCTTCAGAGACCAAGGATCTGATTTCATCTATAGAACCATCCAAAGTATACGTAATTGGCGGACAAGCTTCTGTATCTGAAACCGCCGTAGATGAGTTAAAATCCCAGCTGCCGTATTTAAATGATGACAACATAGAAAGATTAGGCGGAGCTACAAGATATGATACATCTATGAGCATATGCAAAAACTTCAGCTTCAATTCAAATACAGCAATACTTGCAAATGGCAAAAACTTTCCCGATGCACTTTCGGGGAGTGCACTGGCCGCCAAATTGAATGCACCTATAATTTTAACCGATGGAAGCGATATATCAAATCAAAAAAGTTTTATAGATGAGAAAAATTACAGGAACATATACCTTCTAGGAGGATTAGGTTCTGTAGATTTACCTGTGGAATATCTGCTAAAATCTCCATCGGCAGTGCCGCAGACTGAAAAAGATTATGTAAATAATTTAAAAGATTATTGTGAATCCTATGAAAACGAAACTTACAATACTGCAGACGAATTAAATCAAACCTATACCAATGCCACAAATACAATGTCAGAGTTAGATTCCGCCAGCAGTGCCGAGGAAATGCAGCAGTATCTTGATCAGATGATCCAGGTGCTTACTACCGGAAGTTCGTATCTTACAACTTATAAAAATAACCTGACAACATTTAGAGATGATGTATCCAAATTATCTGTTCCGGAAGGTCTGGAACCCCTAAACAAACAGTATATAGACAGCATAAATAAACAGATAAATGCTGTAAATCAATCCATAGGCTATACAAATAGCTGCATAGAAATACTGAATTCCATTAAAGATGGAATAGCTGAGAAGAATCAAAACAAAATAGAGACAGGATCTCAGAAATTACAGAACTTGAGCAATGAAATGAACGATATTGCAGATGTTCAAAACAGCAACAGCGGAATATACGATCTATATGTAAGACTCACAGATGCCCTGAACAACTTGAATCAGGAGTAACCTTCAATAGAAAGTTCAGAGTACAAAAAACAAATATCAAATCTAGCTGGTTTTCGGCATATGCCGAAAACCTTCATCATTTCATATCTAAACTTTGAACTTTTTGAATTTATTCCATTCCGGTTCTTATGTTGTCAATGCAGGCTTTTATTATGCCCTTCTGCTCCATGGCAGCTGCAGTTTTCTCATAATCATAGGTAAACTCCACCAGTTCTACATATACATCCCCATATTTTACATCCATGATCACATAAGTGCCATTGGGCCTGCCTATCTTGGGTTTTCCGATACTGCCGTCATTTATAAGTATTTTAGAACCGTATCTGCTTTCACAGGGTATATGGGTGTGGGCACAAACCAGCACATCCCCTGTAAAAGCCTCCATGACTTCCGATGCTTCCCTTGAATTTTCCAGAAGATATTCATTTATGGATCTGGTGCTTCCGTGTACAAAACAGATTTTTTTATCCAAAAACTGAAGATTTATTTCCCTCGGAAGTGATTTCAAATAGACCCTGTTTTCCTCTTTAAGTTCACCAGCTGTCCAGGGCATGCAGAATTCATTGATCCTGTTATTTCTTATGTAGTTGAACTTTTTTTCCAGCACTGCTGCATCGTAGTTGCCCAGTATGTTCAATATATGCTTTTCTCTTATAAATTCCACAACTTCATTTGGATAAGGACCATAGCCAACCAAATCTCCAAGGCATATTACAGCATCCGCCTTTCTTTTTTCTATATTGGAGAAAGCCTCCCTGAGTGCTTCCAGATTTCCGTGTATATCAGAAATAATTGCTATTTTCATATTGTTTCACTCCTTGTCATAACTTATTTTAACACAGTTTCTAATATCAATTTGTATTTCTAAAAAATATGTACTAAAATTATTGTTAGAATAGTATGAGGAGGAATATTATGTCAGGGAACACTGCCTTAACTCCGCAGGAAGTCGCAGATATGTTGAAAATAGCCAAGAACACAGTATACGAATTGATAAAAAGAGGAGAGTTAAAAGGTTATAAAGTAGGTAAAAAAATTAGAGTGGATACGAGAGATGTGGAGGAATATAAAAACAGGAAAAAGAATACTGTCAGCCGGCAAAACAATACACGTAAAAAGGACAATTCTTCACTTTTAGATATTCTTTACCCGGGAAATACCAGAGAGGATGATTTTGTAATCTGCGGTCAGGATATGCTTTTGGATATACTATCCCGTTATATAGAGATGCACTATCCTGAAATCAGGACATTTCGTTCATATATTGGAAGTTACAAGGGATTACTGGGGCTTTACATGGGAAAAGTACAGGTAGCTACCGCCCACCTATGGGATGGAGACTCCGGGAAATACAATATACCTTTTGTAAGGAGGCTTATTCCCGGCATACCCACCGTTATAATCCACCTGGCCTGCCGCATGGAAGGCTTTTATGTTGCAAAGGGCAATCCTAAAAATATTCACAGTTGGGAAGATTTTAAAAGACCGGATATCAATTTAATAAACAGGGAAAGGGGATGCGGCGTCAGAATACTCTTAGATGAGCACCTAAGACTGCTCAATATAAAGGGCAAAAACATATCAGGCTACAACAGGGAATGTCTTTCCCACCTTGCCGTAGCCAGCACCGTGGCCAGGGGAGAAGCAGATGTCGGCATTGGAAATGAAAAAACCAGCCTTCAAGTTCAAAACATAGATTTTATACCACTTCAAAAAGAGAGATATGAACTTGTCATAAAAAAAGATGACATGGATAATCCTCCTTTTAACTCGATAACCAAAATACTCAAGTCGGATAAATTCAAGCAGGAGCTTGCAGGTATAGGAGGCTATGATCTTTCAGAAACGGGCAATATCACAGCAGAACTTTAGGCAATGCACAATTGACAATTCACAGTTTACAATTTATTTACAATTTATTTACAATTTATTTACAACCCCCGGCAACAGCTTGAGCTGCAGGAGCAGCCTGGCCGGGGATAACCTGACCGGGGGGATAGCCACCCAGCCACCCTTGATCTTAGCCAAGGGTGCTTAAGATATCTTCTAATGCTGCAGCTGCAAGCCCAATGGAATTATCCGATATACCATAATATATATACAATTTTTCATGTTTTTTTACTGCACCACAGGGAAAAACCACATTTGAAAAAAATCCCCCTGTTTCATAATCCATCCTGGGATCAAGAAGCGGTTTCTCACTGCGGGCAATAATTCTTGAAGGGCAGTTGACATCGAGCAGAAGAGCTCCCATGCTGTAATGCCCCTGATCATCCACCCCGTGGTACAATTCCAGCCAGCCTCTATCTGTTTTAACAGGAGGTATCCCGGCACCTATTTTTTCAGAATCCCAGTGACCCTTTCTAGTACATGCCAATATTCTGTGATTTCCCCAATGGAGAAGATCATAGGATTCAGATATCCAGATGACAGGATCACCTGTACTTTTTGATACGGGCCTGTTTAGTGCAAAGTACCTGCCATTTATTTTTTCAGGGAAAATCACTACATCCTTGTTTTCCGTTTCAAAAATATTCCCGAGCTTTTTATAATCCTTAAAATCAGAAGTTACGGCTAGACTAGTGACAATTCCATATTGTGATACTGAACTATAGGTTATAAAATAGCTGCCGTCTATCTCAGTTATTCTCGGATCCTCGATGCCAAAGCTCTCGTATCTATTTTCCGGAAATATGAAAGGTTTGTCCTCTATTTTAAAATTCACTCCATCCGTACTTCTGGCGAGCCTTACATGGGACATGGAAGTGAGATATACAAAATCGCAGCAACTATCTTTCTCTTTAATTACTCTGGAATCACTAAAGTCATATCTGTCATCTTCCTTATCCAGATCTACAGTTTTCAGAGCAGCACTCTGCCCGTCTATAACTGGAATTTTTATATGCCCATCATTATTGTCCTTAAACCTCTCCGCAACCCTCATGGCAAGTACTATTTCACCTTTATAGAGGGCCGCGCCAGGATTAAACGCACCTATGACTTCAAAATCCCTGCTGGAGGGAACAACATCTTTACAGGTTACGATGGGATTAAATTTACACCTTTTTATATTCATCATGACACTTCTCCTTTTTTACGCATATATTCATAAAAAGGATTATCTATCTCAAGAGTCTGGGCTTCAATATCGCTTATTCCGGCATACAAGACCGCTTTTTTATCTTTAAATTCAAGTCCACCACTAAATACAACATCGTACAAACTTCCGTCTTTACTTGGTCCAGGCAAAAAATCCTCCCTGGTTGCAATTATTTTTACATCCTTGTATCTCATAGAATTCATATCCAATACAAAAGTCATGGAATAATAATGCTTCATCCCGTCCTCATCCATTTTAGCTATATGTCCCAGTAATCCAATGTTATTTTCATCAATAGGATATATACTGTTTATTCCGCCCCACTCATCATCATGTAAAAAGTCATTCAAAATTGGCGCATCCTCAATAACTCCCATACTCAGATCATTCAATCTCCTGATTTTTGTAAAACCTATTTTTCCCTTTCCTCCCTTGGCTCCCTGTGGACGTGTCAAAACTCCTATACTTCCATCCTTGAGCTCAGCTATACGCAAATCCTTCATACCGTCAGGACCCACAAAAAAAAGCTTCAGATGAAAAATATCCCTTCCCTTATACATTATGGTTCTCCATATAAGATTATAAGGGTTATTTATGCTGTTAAACACCTCTACACCGCCTATCACCAGCTCATCGCCTATCTTGGTGAAAAAAGGATCTTCCAATTCCATAATAGGTGATTCAACTACATGACACCAGGCGTCCTTATATTTTTCAAAAAACAATACCATGGAATCCCTTCCCATTTTGGACTCAACCCTTCCAGCTATTACAATCCTTCCATTATTTAAAAAGGGAGCTGTTATATTATACACATCTTTGTTAAATATTCCTATGAATTTCACTCTTTTTGCCGCTTTTTTTGTCTTTATAGTCTTATGTTCCTTTAATAGCTTATCACAATTAATAATCATACATTTTACACCTTCTCCATCCAACCGGCATATAAAATGGCAACACCCGTCTTAATAATAATTATTACTTTCCCCTATATTCTACTACTATATCATTCTATATTCACGTTTTTTACATAAGGTATTTTTAGAAGACTTACCATAATTTTTTTTGTTTCATTTTGATTCTTAGTATAAATTCTAAAGGTAAGCCTTACCTCCAAATCCTTGTCAGTTTTGTTATAATGCCTATTCACTTGAATGCCTGATATTTTTATTTTTGAATTTTTCAAAGTATCCAGCGCAGGATTGATCCCATCCGGTGAAAGATCTGCCCTGCCCATAGAATAAGAGACAGTCTTTTTAAATTTATTGAATATTTCAAGTGCCACAAGGATGAGCACAGTAGCACTTATACCGGGAATATACATACCTGCACCAATTGCTATGCCAATTCCAGCTGTAGCCCACAATCCAGCCGCAGTAGTCAGCCCTCTTACAAATTGATGCTCCACTATTATAGTACCAGCCCCGAGAAATCCAATCCCGCTCACTACCTGGGCAGCTATTCTGCTTGGATCCACCGATATGGCATTTGTATATAACAGATCTGTAAAACCATACTTGGACACTAACATGATAAGGGCACTGCCCACTGCTACAACAAAATGTGTCCTGAGTCCCGCTTCCTTGAAGTGACTTCTCCTTTCAAAACCTATTAAACCTCCCAGCACTCCCGAAAGAACCAACCTAATTATCATTTCCCACTGACTCATAAAATTTCCTCCTGTACTTACACAAAAAATCCGAAAAACAGATTTCCAATTAATTATTATACTTTTATAGTATTTAATTATAACATAAAATGGCACTGTGAAATTAATCACAGTGCCACAGCAATTAGTTTAGTTAATGTCAATTCTCTTGCTTTTGTCCTTGTGTTTCTCGGATTTTGGAAGATTTACCTTCAAAACTCCATCTTTAAAAGAGGCGCTGATTCTCTTGTCATCTACATTGTCAATATAAAAACTTCTTTTAAATTCTCCATAACTTCTTTCACGCCTTACAAAATCTTCTCTCTTATCCTCCTTGGAATCTTCTCTCTTTGCAGATATAGTCAAATAATTATTTTCAAAACTTAAATCTATAGAATCTTTATTTATTCCCGGAAGATCTGCTTCAACTACATAGGAGTCATCATTTTCTTTAAGATCAACCTTAAAATCCCTGCCAAAACCATTTAATCCAGCGGGTAAAAAATCATGGTTGAAAAAGGATCTCATGAATTTTTCAAATTCATCACCCCTGCTTAAAGAATTATCTCTTCTGAATGGAATCATATCAAACATAATATACAACCTCCTAAATCATCATAATTTGCTGTTTCCAACTGTCTCATTGTCTGTTAATCCTTATTACAGTTATTATAATACAATAAAGGTCAAAGAAAGTCAAAGTCTAAAAAATACAGCTTTGCCTTGTAACCAGCAGTCATCGGCAGTAATAGCTATATATTTTAGTATAAACATTATATTAAAATATAAACTGTATATATGATGTTTTTTATGATAGTCACTAGAAAAATTGAAAAAAATTTTTAAATTTTATACAAATAACAGCCCTTGAATGTATTATGCTCTGCTCAAAGGAAAAGTCATACAGTGTATTCCTCCGCCGTGCTTAAACATTTCGCTTATATGAGTCTCTATTACTTCAATTCCATAGGATCTCAGAGCACTGTTGACTTCTCTATTATCCCTGAAGGACACTACTTTTTCATTTCCCAGTGCCTGAAGGTTGCAGTGGCATTTCAGCAAATTTTCTCTATTCACTTCTATGAATTTGAAATTTCTGTCCTTCAATATGTTCAGAAATTCATCTGGAAGGACTTCACTGCATATTACAGCAAGCTTTTCCGCCACTATGTTAAAGCACATATCCAGATGAAGACATTTTTCAGGAGATTTAACGGATATTATTTCATAACCATATCTACTTCCTATCTGCTTCCTTATTTCATCAATTCCTGTCTCATCAGTACGCTCCAATATGCCTATGGCCATGGTCTTATCGTCCAGCATCCAGAAGTCGCCGCCCTCAAAATGTCCTCTGCTGCACCTTGCAATACATGGAATTTCAAGTTCCTTCATTTTCTTTTCATAGGCTTCTGTCTCGCCCTCCCTGGGATGTATTCTAAAATTCCCCAGTATATAACCTTCTTTTACGCAGGCGCCAAAATCCCTGGCAAATACCTGATCATGCAAATTGCGATCCGGTGTCATTAAAACCACTTCAACTCCATTTGACCTATACGCCTCAACCAGTTCATCATGTTCCTTCATGCAAAGCTCACTGTTTATTTTAGCTTTATTGCCATTTCTACCTGCATTTTCCTTTAAATATGCATAGGTAGGAGGGCACATAAGTACTTTTTTCAAAGATGCAGTCGAGTTTCTTACAAAACATCTGTCCACTTTTGTATTCACCTTTGTTTCCTCCTTATGATCATAGAGTTTTCTATATTTTATATTACCCCGTTATGTTATATATTATCAAATAATTCCTATGTCAAAGTGCAGCCTTGGCCCAAAGTACATTAAAAATAATTTTTCAGCCTCTCATTTTCTTTCCTATATTCACTCCTAAGATTTTTCACTGCAGAATCATACTCTCCCCGTGTACAAGCACCTTCTTTAAGATCCTTATTGAGCTGATTAATCCTTCTCAATATTCCTCTCATTGCTTTGCTTTTTAAATTCAAACACCTCCCTTTCTCTAGCAAGTTTTGCTTGAAATTCCATATCCCTTCTTTTTTCATCTTCATATAAATCAATTGCACTTTTCTTACTAAAAACCCTGCCATTTTTTAAATATGATATAAGTTTTTTAAGAATTTCTTCATTCTGATATTCTTCTGTCACTTCACATTCATTTTCCAAAAAAAATGAATTATTTTTGTATCTGTTCTCCAGTTCATTTATTTTTTCTGAAAATTTTCCGGTTAGATCATTCTTTCCGCTTTCAATTTCTCTGGAACGTTCGCCGCTTGATTCTTTCCACTTCATGTCTTTTTCTCTTTTTACACCATCAATACGCTTATTTTTCTCCTCAATTAAACTGTTAATTTCTCTGGTGTTACTATCAATTTTTTGCACCATTCCAACAACATCAGACTCTTTATCTATTTTTTTATAATAATATCTTTTCTATCACATAATGCTTTATAGGAATCACTGCAGCGTTTTACTCTGGCTTCTACGCTTTTTAAACGAACTCTATATTTCCACGGAAACACAATATTCCAAGGACAAAAGCCGCAGTGCCAATCCAATGAGACAATCCCAAAACTATATTGACAAGAAACCCTCCAATAAAAGATATAATTACTATAGAACTCACCCATTTATAGAATTCATCAGATAAAATCACAGAACGTGAACTACCACCACTTATAGAAGTGGATGGCTTCTTAGTCAATATTCCTAATGGAACAAGTTTACCTAAGCTCTAAAGGTCGAACCAACCTCAGTGTATTACCAAAATTATATGGCTAATTTCAGCAGATTTTTACTGGCGTTTATATCCCTGTCATGGTGTGTGTCACATTTAGGACAAGTCCATTCCCTGAGTGCAAGATTTTTTACTTCTCTATTCTTATATCCACAAACTGAACACAATTGACTACTTGCATAATTACCGGGTGCCACTATTATTTTTCTGCCGTACCACTCAGCCTTGTATTCCAGCATTCTTCTGAATTCACTCCAGCTTGCTTCGCTTATTGCCTTTGCCAGCCTGTGATTCTGCTGCATATTTTTAACTTTTAAGTCCTCAATAACTATAGATTGGTTTTCTCTGATTAGTTTTATTGATAACTTATTTAAGAAGTCTGCCCTTTGATTCACTATCTTCTCGTGTAATTTAGATAATTTTAATCTAGTTTTTTTTCTGTTATTACTGCCTTTTTTCTTCCTTGATAGGTCCCTTTGAAGTTTGACAAGCCTTTTTTCTGATTTTCTCAGATATTTTGGATTGGACTCTCTATATCCATCTGAACATATTGCAAATTCTTTTAGCCCCATATCTATTCCTATTTTTTTACTTACTTCAGGC
>NZ_JAJJPB010000027.1:0-41228 GCF_020908015.1 Clostridium aromativorans | reverse complement strand
TACCTTCCCCTGAAACAGCTGTGATATAGGTTCATATCCTACAAATACAAAGCATCCGTCTACTTTCAAATTCCTGGTTTCACCTGTAATCTTGTTCTTTATAAGTAATCCTTCCAATATTTCATCCCCTACAGCTTCTTCCACAATGGAATTCCATATAAATTTTATTTTAGGATTGTGAAAAGCCCTGTCCTGCAGAGATTTTGTCGCCCTAAGGGCATCTCTCCTGTGTATGACTGTAACGCTCTCTGCAAATTTTGTAAGGTAAATAGCTTCTGTAATGGCTGAATCTCCACCTCCCACTACTGCTACATCCAGGTCTGTAAAGAAATCCGCATCACAGGTTGCACAATAGGAAATTCCTCTTCCTCTCAATTCTTTCTCATTTTTAAAACCTGACAGCCTTGGATTTGCACCTGTGGCAATTATTATTGTCCTAGCTCTATAGACATCTTTTTTACTCTTTAAAACTTTAATTACACCCTCAATGTCAACATCTAATATCTCATCTTTAGCAAATTTTACACCAAAGTTCAAAGCTTGATTTTTCATTCTCTCGCTTAAACTCGTTCCCGTACAATTCTCAATGGAACCTGGATAATTCTCGAGTTCATCCGTTGTAGTTATCTGTCCTCCATATTTTGCCCTCTCTATCAGCAAAGTGTCCATTTTAGATCTCGCTGCATAGAGACCTGCCGATAGACCTGCTGGCCCTCCTCCAATTATTATGCAATCATATATATGTTCCATTTTATACCTCCTGACATTGTTAAAATACAAACAATTTTTTCTATTAAAGCACCCACTTATTTTAGTCTTACAACAGCTATAATTATACTCTTACCCCTATAAATTTATTAGAGATTATACTTTACTAAATCATAATCTATCAAAGAAAAATCATCTAATATCTTTTTACTCCAATGTGAAATACCATGATTTTTTAAAAATTTTTCAGTAGTGAGAATCCCCCTTTCTATATAGTTCAAGGACTTAATATCCACAGTATTTCCAACTCTTTTAGTTATTATGATAGTTCTATATGGAATTTCATTAGGCTTTATGCCACTTACAAGCGGATGGGTCAATAATATATGTTTCCCATGTATATAATCTCTAACTCTTTCCAATACATCTACAGTAGTGCCATTTATAAAATCTATTTTATATTTATCTGCCAGCTTCTCTCTACACATAGGATTATTAGTAACTACTATTATAGGTTCTATCATATTATTTTTTCCTTTCAAAATTTTCAGTTAAATGCATATAAAATTAAGGACAGGGTAAAAGAGTTCTCTTTTACCCTGTCCTTTTTACCTGAGAGATTTACTCCTTCGGTGCCAAAAGCTTTCCAGAGTTTCGTCCTTTTTCGGTCCTTTGGCCTGAGAGATTCACATTATTTAAGAGAAATAATACTTACTCCTTCGGCTATCCACTTAAGGATACTATAGAACAATTTCTACAGTTAAGTAGTCTTCAAAGAAAATTTCTATGAAACCTTTCTTTATATCTCAAGAAAAGCAGCCAATATGCAAAATCATTTTGCGTATTGCTTAAATTTCTACTTAATCTCCCGAAAAATTCATCCAACTTATAATTATTTTTTATTTACTTTAATTATATATTACCTCTGAATACTTTTCTATATATTCCAATAAGATTCTATATTCCATTTTTTTATACAATCTATAATATTATTGTATTAATATTAACAATGTACTTTAATATCATTATCTCTCTACAATATTTCCCTCAGTGGATATTATAACCTCTTTATAGGGAACTATTATTCCAGATCTCAACATTGAATTCTTAACCGCATTTACAATACCACTGCAGCAGGGCACTTCCATTCTCACTACAGTTATACTTTTTAAATCATTATTTTTTATGATTTCCGTAAATTTTTCTTCATAGTAATTTATATCATCCAATTTTGGACATCCTATCAGCACAATATGATCTTTAATGAAATCTTCATGAAAATTCCCATAAGCATAAGCTGTACAATCAGCTGCCACCAAAAGTTCTGCATTTTTTAAATAAGCTGCTTTAGGATTTATAAGTTTCAATTGAACTGGCCATTGTCTAAGTTTCGATATATTTCCTATATTTTCTCCACTCGTACTTACATGTATTTTTGATTTTGGAACCCTGTTTATAATTCTTGCTGCCGTTCCAGGGCATCCACAGGGCAGGTCAACTTTAAGATTCAGTTTTTCTTTTTTCTTCTCCACAACTAATTTTTCATCATAATCTTTACTTTCCCTTTCAATTATGTTTATTGCATCTACAGGACACTCTGGAAGACAATCTCCGAGCCCATCACAGTATTCATCGCCTATAAGCTGTGCTTTCCCGTTCACCAATTCTATGGCACCCTCATGACATGCATTTACACATAAGCCGCATCCATTACATTTTTCTCTATCTATATTAACAATTTTCCTCTTCATTTAAATTCCTCCCTTGTTTTTATGCCTTTATTATAATAAAATGAAATCATATAATCCGTATCTTATGTTACCATTATAAATTATAATCAATATTGAGGTTGAAGAAAATTATGAAAGACATATATGGTGCATTGAGTAACTGCATACTGATGAAAAATTTTTCAGAAAATGAAATCAAAAGCTTTTTAGGAAAATTTAGCTATACTCTTGTTTCCTATTCAAAGGGAGAAATCATAGCTATTGAAGAATCAACTTGCTCAAAAATAGGGATAATTACAAGTGGAACTCTGGAAGTACAAAAGATATTTTCTTCGGGAAAAGTCATTACTATAGGCAGTTTAAGAGAAAGTGACATATTTGGAGAAGTTATAATATTTTCCAATAGAAGCACCTACCCTGCAACTATAACAGCATCAAGAAGTGCATCTGTAATGTTTATATCAAAAGAGGACATATTGAAATTATGTAATCTGTTCCCTGTATTTCTAAATAATTTCATGTCCCTTTTATCTAATAAAATACTAATGCTGAATAAAAAGCTCAAAAATATATCCTATGAAACCATTCGCCAAAAAATAGCATCTTATATTTTAGACGAATATTACCACCAAAAGAGTCCAAAAATAACTTTAAGTTGTACTAGAAAAGAAATGGCTGAGCAACTTGGAATCCCAAGGCCGTCACTTTCAAGAGAACTTGTAAATATGAAAAAAGACAATCTAATAGATTTCAACAGAAACTCTATACTTATAAAAAATGTAGATACTCTGGAAAATCTATTGTTTTAACAATTAATAAAAAAGGGAAACGAAAAATTGTTTCCCTTTTATTTACTATTCTAGCATATTCCTCTTCCACATCCACCACATAATAACAATAATATTATTATTATTATTATTGAACTGCTTCCGCGTCCACGATCACAACATCTGTGTGACATAAAGACCCCTCCTTATTATCCTTAAATTATAATATATAATTTTAAGTTATCTTAATTTCTTATCTTTTGTCCTTTCTTTTTATTAATTAACCAAAATTCTTAAAACCAAAAGAATTATATTCAGCAAAGTATTAAACATTATTTACTAAATATATTTTACTTTTGTGCAACTTGACAGCTTCTACCTAGCACTTTCTTCCAAAATCACCACAGTCAATGCCACAACACAATATTAAAATTATTATTATAACCAATATTTCCTTTCCGCTTCCTCGGCTACCACAACTTCTACGTGACATAAAGATCCCTCCTTATCATCTTTAATAATTATATTATTAGGTACTCTTTTTTTTCATCATGTGTTCTATACTTTTATAATATTAATTAACTTAGCAAATGTGACTTTTATTTTCTAAAATAATTAAAAAATCCTTCCATTTGTGCTATTGTATAGTTATAGACAATATTATTAAAATTGGGGGAACCTATTATGGAAAAAATCGAAATTGAGAATAAACTTCAGCAGGCTTTTGAAACTTTAATGCCCTACATGCAGTATTTTTTTGATGATGAAATAGCTTTTACCATGTCAAATACTACTCACTTTATAAAAGTAGTAAATAGTAAAAACATAAACATGAACGCAAAAGCTGGAGATCCTCTTAGGCCAAAGGGGGCAGCCTATGAATGCATCAAAGCCAGAAAAGTCTATTCCTCTATAATTCCAAAAGAAACTTTCGGAATTGAAATAAAAGCCATAGGAATACCCGTAAGGGAAAATGAAAAGATAATAGGCAGCATAGTTCTTGTAAAAAGTTTAAAAAGACACTATGAATTCAAGGAAGTGTCTAAAATCCTATCAGAATCTATAGAAAATATCTCACATGCTTCAAGCATATTATCCTCTGGAATAGAAAACACCGTAAAATCCAATAAAGATATACTAGATGAAGTAAAAGATGCTTTAAATAAATCAGAAAATACAGATGAAGTGTTAAATTTTATAAAAAATATAGCTTCTCAGACCAATCTTCTTGGTTTAAATGCAGCTATAGAAGCTTCAAGGGCTGGAGAACAGGGAAAAGGATTTTCAGTAGTGGCAAATGAAATAAGAAAATTATCCAATTCAAGCAGTACCTCCATAAATGAGATAAACTCAACCCTGACTGAAATACAGAAATCTGTAAGCAATATATCAAAGGGAATTTCATCTACAACTGATACCTTTAAAAATCAACTGTCTCAAATACAGGAGCTGGATGCCTCAATAAATAGCCTGAGCACGTTAACAGACAAGCTAAAAGAATTATCAGAATAGTTTTTTGCTGCATAATTTTATATGAAAATAAGCTCTAGGATTTAGAACAATATTATATTTCCTGAACCTTAGAACTTATTTTCAGTAAAATCAGCACTTTACTTTATCTTTTAACATTCTAGGCAAAGTAAGTGCCATTATAAATACATATAATCTTCATGCCATATATACTTTAGATGTTTTTCTTCAAACTGAAATCTGGAAATATATCCCCTATTTTTTTCCCTACGTTATTTAAATTTTGCTGACTTTTATATTTGCTCAGCAGATTTTTTTCATTTCGATCCAAGACATTCAAATCTTCCAGGCATTTAATAACCGTAGGCCATAATGCTCTGGTATTGCCATCTTCTATCTTAATCGCTACTCCTAGATTCATATCTTTAATTCCAATACAATACACACCTTCTGCTCCAAACTTTCCAATAATTTTATCATTAGTATTTTTTATGAGATCAGTGCAAAACCCATCAGTGCCTGCTACCATCTCGGGAGCATTATTCATTGCCCTAAATACTCTATTTGCCGCCTTTTTATAACTTTGAGGGAGTCCATTACCACTGGCAATTCTGGAATAACCCAGTGCCATATTATACAGTGGCATTCCAAAAACAGGTACAGTACATCCATCTGTTCCTATAATGATGCTTTCCTCTTCTATGGAGCAAACTCTAGATATTATTCTTTTAATCTCCTTTTGAACAGGGTGCTCAGGTAAATTATAATCCTCCAGGCTATATCCCTCTAAAACACATACGGAGAGTATCCCAGCATGTTTTCCTGAACAATCCGTATAAGTGGGGTTTAATTTTATATGATCCCATAAAAGTTTTTTAGAATACTCTTTATTCAACGATAACGTAGAACCGCATAATAAATTATCTATTTTAAGTCCTAATTTTTTTAATATTTTTTCTACAGTCTTTATATGAAATTCTTCTCCATAATGTGAACCACACATTATGGATATTTCTTCATCTGTAAAAGAAAATTTCTCTGCTGCTCCCGACAATATAACTTCTAAAGTCTGTATTGGCTTTGCTGCAGAACGCATATAAGTTACTTTATGTGAATTTCCCAAACTACAGACAAGATTCCCTTTACTGTCCACTACTGCTATATCTGCTCTGTGAACACTTTCAACCAAAGATCCTCTTGTAACTTTAACAACTATTTCTGACATAAAAATTCCTCCACTAACTTAAATTATAATTAAGTATTCTACTCTAATTCTATTTTTCTTCTAATCCAAAAAAACTTTCACATATTATCAAAGTTCTCATTAATTCTATATTATAGTAAGCAAAAATATATTATAATATATAAAAGATCAATACCAATCAATTTATTTTTGATGGAATTTTACATAATTTATGGATTAGGATATAATAGTTATGTATAAAAAGCCATTATCTTTTAATTCTAACTTTTTACAAGAGGTGACATACATTTTGATTAAAGATCTGCTGAAGGGCTCTAAAGTAACACTTACTTCTTTCAAAGATTTTCACTTAGCTTCTTTAGAAACATGGTATAATGATATATATTTTCTAAGAAATTTTGACATGATACCTGCTTTCCCAAGAAGTGCTCAAGAATTAAATTCTACACTAAATAACTTAAGAGAATCCCAGGATAAATTTATGTTTGCAATAAATTCCATAGAAGATAAAAAAATAATTGGAATCACAGGTTTTGAAAATATATTATGGAATAATGGTGCTGCTACAATATATATAGGAATCGGCGAAAAAAATTATAGAGGCTGTGGAATAGGAATGGAAGCTTTATATCTAACTATGGAATTTGGCTTTGAAGAATTAAATCTTCACAGAATACAGCTCACTGTTATATCCTATAATAAACCCGCCATAAAGCTTTATGAAAAATTGGGTTTTAAAAAAGAGGGAACTTACAGACAATTTATCTATAGAGATGGAACTAGATATGACATGTATCTTTATGGAATATTAAGATCTGAATGGGAATCAACCATAAAAAATAAGAGGAGGTATCATCAGTAAAATAATAGTATTACACTATAATGTGTACCATCTATTAAACTGTAGAAATTTTATGCTTACATTTAAACCTATTACTATAGATGACAAAATAATCTTTGACAAATACTTAAATAAATACAATTTCAATACTTGCGAATATTCCTTTACCAGCCTGATCATATGGAAAGAAGGCTGTGATGTTCAATACACCATTTATGACAATGCACTTATCATAAAGAAAAAAGATTTCAATGAAAATTACTATTTTATGCAGCCTCTCGGATACACTGCATCAAACTTAAAAAATATAGTAAGAGAACTGCTGAAATACAAGGAAGAACATTCTATGCCTTACTTGTTCAAAGATCTCGAGCAACCATTTCTAGATGAATTGAAGAAAATTTACGGTGACAACATTCAGATAAGGGCCGACATAGATAATTTTGATTATATTTATGACTCCAGCAAACTCATAAGTTTATCAGGTAAAAAACTTCATTCTAAAAAAAATCACTACAACTATTTTGTGAAAACCTATGATTACAAAGTTAAAGACTTCTCTGAACCAGGTGTAAAAGACGACATTAAAAAAGCCGCTGAAAATTGGTATGAGAAAAACAATAAAGGCGACAGACATTTATTTTATGAGCTAAAAGGTATCAAAGAAATTGTGGAAAATATGGATTTTCTAAATTTAAATGCTATAGCAGTATATGTTGCTGACAATATAGCTGCCTTTACAATAGGTGAACGTCTGAATGACAATATGGGAATTATACACATAGAAAAGGGCTCCTCTTCCGTAAGGGGAGTATACACTTTTGTCAACAAAACTTTTGTGGAAAATTATCTATCCAATGTTAAATACATTAACAGAGAACAGGATTTAGGCATTCCCGGTCTCAGAAAAGCCAAAAAATCATATCATCCCGTAAAAATGTCAGAAAAATATTGTGTGAATTTTTCTGGCGCTATTATTTACAGCTGAGTGCATAACTATGCTTATGAACTTAAAATTTAATCTGATCTTTATATAAAAGGACAAAGTTTAGGGTTCAAATATAGCAGATTTCCAAATCAAGTTATTCTTAAGTTCAGATAAAGTTTGATAATTTTGAACCCTATTCCTTGTCCCTTAATCTCGGTGTTATTTCAAATCTTTATTTACTATCAAATTTTTTTGACATCCTTCCATCCAATCTACAAATTGTCTTGCAGTTCTTGCAGATCGTCCATTATACCAGCGTTCCCATTTAAGTGCTTCTCTATGAAGTTTTTCTCTATCAAAGCCTAATTTTCTTTTTTGGGCAATACCGTCTACAATCTGCAAATAACCAGTTTTATCTGGAGACGTAAATAGCACATTTATTCCAAATCTATCTGCCAATGAGAGTTTCTCCTGTACACTATCCTCTCCATGAACTTCATCATCAATATCAAAAGATGCCGCTCCCTTTCTGTCACTAAAATATTCTTTTACAAGATGTCTCCTATTGGAGGTAGCATATATCAATATATTTGAAGATCTATTTTCAAATCCACCCTCCAGCATTGATTTAAGTGCAGTATAGTTCTCTTCATTGTCTGAAAAAGCTAAATCATCTATAAATATAATAAATTTCTGAGGTTTGTTTTTTAATCTTCTTATTATCTCCGGAAAGTCCTCCAGATATGCTTTAGGAAGTTCAACCATACGCAGCCCTTTATTATAATATTTATTAAGGATGGCCTTAACCGTTGAGGATTTGCCAGTACCTCTATCCCCATGAATCAGCACGTTATTGGCAGGGAATCCACTTAAAAACTGTACTGTATTTTCCTCTACAATCTGATGCTCTTTTTCATAGCCAATAAGATCTGAAAGTTCAATAGAATCTGGATCTTCAATTCCTCTGAAATGTCCCATTCCATTAATATGTTCCCATACAAAAACCCTATATTTTGCAAACATGCCGCATCCATAAACATTGTGAAACTTTTCAAGATCATCAATACACTTGCTCCACTTGCTACTACAGTGAAAACTTTTTTCTATTGATTTTATGTGTTCAGGATAATTTTCTTCTTTAAATTCATCTTCCGCCTCCCATTGAGGAAATTTTAAAATCATTTCTTTATACACATCTTTATCAAAATGCTTCAGCAATTGTCTCTTTATATCAGAAGAAGTTAACTCAGCAGTGTTTTGAAGTTTTTCAAGATCCTCAGCTGCTGCATTCTTGATTATGTTTCTATTCCCTTTAAAATTTCCCTTCTCAGCTTCAAGTGAAAAAAAATTTTCACTAAAAATTATCTTGTCAATAATATAATCCTTTAAAGAAAAATATCCACTTTCTACTAGATTAAAGAAAAATTCATTGTATAAATTGGCCGTAGATTCCATATTGATTTTCCCCTTATCAATATATTCTACAAGTTTTTTTAAGCTGTCTATTACATTATCTTTAAGCAAATTTCTATAAATAGAAATGGAATCCAAAGTTAATTTTTCATATTTTATGTCGAAATCTGCTTCGTAATTTATGCTTTTCATAAATAGCCCCCTCCTATAAAACATTATTTATCTTTCATTTTAACACATTGGCCATCAAAACCACACGTATATAAATTAAAATTTGCAATTTATAAGCTCAAAAAATGAAAAATTATGTTATAATAAATATAAATAAAAATCATAATAAAGTAGAGGTTGATTATGAGTACAAAATTAACAATATTAGAAGAAAAACTTAAATCACTTGAAAGTGTATTAATAGCATTCTCCGGTGGAGTTGACAGCACATTTTTATTGAAAGTTGCACAGGACGTCCTCAAGGATAAAGTTATTGCCGTAACTGCAACTTCCTCTACCTATCCTAAAAGAGAATTAAATGAAGCCAAAAAATATGCAAAATCCATAGGAGTAAGACACATAATTATAGAATCAGAAGAACTTGATATTAAGGGATATTCACAAAATCCAGTGAATAGATGTTATTATTGTAAAAAGGAACTGTATTCAAAACTTAAAAAGGTTGCAGATGAAAATGGTATAAAATATATTTTAGATGGTTCTAATTTTGATGACATAGGTGATTACAGGCCAGGAATGAAAGCAGCCAGGGAGCTTGGAGTTATAAGTCCATTAAAAGAAGCCAAATTGACCAAACAAGATATTAGAATATATTCTAAAGAAATGGGTTTACCAACATGGAATAAACCTTCTTTTGCATGTTTATCTTCTAGGTTTCCCTATGGAAACGAAATCAACAGCAAGAAGTTAAAAATGGTGGAAGATGCAGAACAATTTCTACTGGATTTAGGTTTTAGGCAAGTTAGAGTAAGACATCACGGTGAAATTGCAAGAATTGAAGTTGCTCCAGAAGAGAGAACTAAATTTTTCAATTTGGATACAATGGACAAAGTTGGAAATAGATTAAAAGAACTAGGATTCACTTATGTTACTCTGGACATTTTAGGCTATAAAACGGGAAGTATGAATGCAGTACTAAAAAGAGCTGCACAACTTAAATAACTGTTGAAATCTATTGTAAAAGTAAAAGTGACTGCCTCAGAATTTTTTGAAGCAGTCACTTTTTAGTTTACTTAAACACCTTTATTCTATCCTTTAATGGCTTAATTTCTTTTTCTCCGGCTCCTGAAACTGGTTTTCCAAAAGGAAGCTGTGCAATTAATTTCCAATTATTAGGTATCCCATATGTTTTCTTCACCTCTTCGTCAATAAGTGGATTATAGTGTTGAAGTGAAACACCCAGACCTTCTATCTCCAAAGAAGTCCATATTATAAACTGAAGAATTCCAGAACCCTGCTGGGACCAAATAGGGAAATTATCCTTATAAAGTGGGAAATTCTTTTGAAGTTCTGATATGACGTCTTGATCTTCAAAGAATAAAACAGACCCATAACCTTTTCTAAAAGAATTGATCTTTTCTCCTGTCTTTGAGAAATTCTCATCAGGAACTATCTTTCTAAGCTCAGCTTCCGTAATATCCCACAATTTATCATGATTTTCTCCAAATAGCACCACTACTCTTGCACTCTGTGAATTAAAAGCAGAGGGTGAATTTTTTACCGCTTCTTGAACTACTTCTATTATTCTATCCTCAGGCACAATTTTTTTCTTATCTATACCATATATGGTTCTTCTATCTTTAACTGCCTCATAAAAATTCTTACTCATATTATATACCTCCAATTTAATAATTATTATCTGTTGATATAAATTATACACTATCTGTCTAAAAATTCAATACATATAAGTAAAATTTTTCTTTATTTGCATAATTGATTTAAAAAATATATTTATTCTACTATAATGTAATTTGTAAATATAATTTTCAGAAAGGTGATTACCATGGGAAACCCTATAAAAATATTAGTGGTAGAGGATGATGCTGATATTAATAAACTTCTCTGTCATATGCTGCAAAATTCAGGATACAATACAGTGTCCGCATATTCCGGAACAGAAGCCCTGCTGAATTTAAAAGATGAAAATTGGGATATGGTAATTCTAGATTTAATGCTTCCTGGATTAGCTGGTGAAAAAATTCTGGAGAAAATAAGAACAGCTAGAGAAATGCCTGTAATCATAATTTCGGCCAAAGGGGACACAGAAACTAAAATTCAGGCACTTAGAACAGGCGCAGATGATTATATAACAAAACCCTTTGACATAGATGAAGTCTCTGCTAGAATTGACGCCAATCTCAGGAGATATAAAAAATTTTCTAAAGAAGACAATTCTATATTAACTTACGGAGAAATTTCTTTAAATAAAGATACAAGAGAAGTGTTTGTAAATCAAGTTCCCATAAACCTGACTACACGAGAATTTGACATTTTGGAGCTTTTAATATCATACCCCAGAAAAGTATTTACAAAAACAAATATATTTGAAACGGTCTGGGGAGAAAATTATCTGTGTGATGACAATACAATAAAGGTCCATATAAGCAATTTAAGGAATAAAATTCACAGTGCAAAACCTCTCCATGAATACATACAAACTGTATGGAGCATTGGATACAAGCTTCAGGTATAATCTTTACACTTAATTTACCTTTCCTTTACCCTTGATTATCCATAAAATTTTACAATTGATATATTCTATAGAGAAGGGAGCATAGTTATGACCGATTATGTAGTAAAAACCACTGATCTCAGTAAAAAATACAAAAATAATTTAGTGGTTAACAATTTAAACTTAAATATTAAAAGAGGTAAAATCTATGGATTCATAGGAGAAAATGGAGCTGGTAAAAGTACAACCTTGCGGATGCTTACAGGGCTTTCAAAACCCACTTCAGGGAAAATAAATCTATTTGGATTTGATTCTGAAAATAAAATCAGCAATATAAGAAAGAGAATTGGAGCTCTGATTGAGTCCCCTGCATTTTATCCCAATATGTCCGCCTATGAAAACCTGGAGGCCTGCAGAATACAAAAGGGCATACCTGGTAAAAAATGTACCAAAAAAGTTTTGGAATTTGTAGATCTCTCAAACTGTGGTAAAAAGAAACTTAAAAACTTTTCAATGGGCATGAAACAAAAACTCGGCCTTGCCATAGCCTTGATTGGAAATCCTGAACTCCTGATACTTGACGAACCCGTAAATGGTCTTGATCCTATTGGTATTGTACAGATGAGGGAAAAGCTGAAAAAATTAAATAAAGACAAAAATATGACCATTATTATTTCCAGTCATATTCTGGGAGAATTATATCAGCTTGCCAGCTGTTTTGGAATAATTCACAGAGGAAAGCTTGTGGAGGAGCTGACCCTTAAAGCTTTGAACAAAAAATGCAGAAGAAGCTTGAATATAAAAGTAGATAATATCCAAAAAACTGCAGTAATCCTAGAAAGAAAACTCAATACAACCAATTTCACTGTACTTCCTGATAAAACCATAGCTCTATACGATTATATAGACAATCCCGGAAAGGTGTCCTCTATTCTTTCAAAAGAAAATATCACCATTGAACAGATATTAGCTACAGGTGAAAATCTGGAGAACTATTTTATAAATTTAGTAGGAGGGCTCAAGTAATGTACAATCTATTAAAATTTGAACTATATAAATTAAAATACAATACAGTTTTTAAAATATCGACGATAATTACGCTGTTTTTGACCTTCCTCGTCTTAAAACTATTTTACTCCCACTTGGACATAATTGTGATATTTTCCTTTATACACGGCCATGAAACCTTTGGATTTTTCATAAATAAATTTCACAATATATTCACTCCCACTGCTCTAGAATTTTTTAAATCCTCTTTTGGATTCAGCGTAATACTTATAATATTATCATTATTTCTCGTAGGCTCCTATATTATAAACGAATACAGCTATGGCACGGTAAAAAACACCTTGTCCTATGGACACAGCAGATCTAAAATATATCTATCCAAAATCATAATAATCTATCTATCAATTTTTATACTTCTCATTTTATTGTTGTTTCTGCCACTGGCAGCGGCGCTTATTTTAGGCTGGGTAAAATCCATTTCCGCTTACACTGCAGTAAAAATTTTTAAATATACCCTGCTTACATACTTGATTCTTATAACTTTGGCCAGCGCCTATACCTGTCTTGCAACTATAATAAAAAGTAAATCCATAATTATTGCCCTGGGAATGATACTTTTATTTGTAAATGCAGGTGGATTTTTAATCAACTTAAAATTTGACATATACACTCCCATCATCATGCTTATGAAACTTGGAAGTTTGAATTCCTCTCCATCGGATATTTGCAATGTAATATCAATTTGCACTATTATTATTTTAGTATCCCTGGGGCTTGGAATTATAACATTTAAAAATCAGGATATCAAATAGAGAAAGAAGGTGCTGTATACAATCTGGATAATATATGTATTAATATTTTGCATCTTATTTTTATTAGTATACCTGTTCTTTATAAAATTGCAGATAAGAAATATTACAGTGCAGCTCAGAAATTACAATGACAACAGAGTTCATAAAAAACTGGATATACCTCTTCTGGATAAAGATTTTGAAGATCTTGCCTTCACCATAAATGAACATATAGATATAAGTGAAAAAGCAAAATCTTTCCAGAGAAACTCCCAGGAGGAACTCAAAAAATCCATAGCAGATATATCGCATGATCTCCGTACACCACTTACTTCCATAAAAGGCTATGTTCAAATGCTGCTTTCTTCAAAAACACTTGAGCAAAGGCAAAGAGAGTATCTTGAAATAGTACTTAGGAAATCAAACTCACTGGAAGTTCTGGTAAGTGACTTTTTCCAGATTTCCATTGTAGAATCTCCCGAATACAAATTAGAACTGCAGCCGGTGAACATAAACAGCATTTTATATGAATCACTGGCTGACTTCTATTACAATTTTACCTCAAATGCCATTACGCCACATATAAAAATATGCCAGAAAAACATATCTGTCATGGGAGACAGTTCTGCTATAAGAAGAGTCCTCGACAATCTATTAAATAATGTAGTAAAGCACTCCCAAAATTGTGTTTATATAAATTTATCCAAAGATGAAAATTTAGCTGCACTTAATATAACCAACAGAGTTGATAAAATCAATAAAGATAATGTGGAACTTATATTCAACAGATTTTATAAAGCTGACAATTCAAGAAGCTCAAGAAGTACTGGCCTGGGACTGTACATAGCCAAAAGCCTCATGAATAAAATGGGAGGGAATATCCATGCAAGATTAAATAAAGACATGCTCTGCATATCCTGTGTTTGGAAGCTTTCAAAAAGCTGATGTAAAAAGAGATTACTGGCATTCAACCAGTAATCTTTTTAAAATTCTATCCTTATATTATAGGATTTGAGCCACACATTTACCTGAATCAGATATGCCAGCAGCTGAGGACCTCTCATCAGCTGTCCGAACCAGGGCTCCTTAAAAGAATCTCCTCCAGTTTCTATCAATGTCCTGACTTCTTTTTCATCTATCAGCGGAAGTATAGGTGAACTCTTGTCATTTATTATTAATTTCATCCACTTCTGAACTCTCTTTGTATATTCCGGGTTATGAGTTTTTGGATAAGGACTCTTTTTCCTGGTAATAATATCTTCCGGCAAAATTCCCTTCAATGCCTCCCTGAGAAGTCCCTTCTCCCTTCCTTTATAAAATTTTATATCAGAAGGTATATTAAAAGCATATTCCACTAGCCTGTAATCTGCAAAGGGAACTCTCACCTCAAGACTATTGGACATACTCATTCTGTCTTTTCTGTTCAACAAAGTGATCATAAACCACTTGATATTGAGATAAAAAAGTTCTCTCATACGTCGGTCAATTTTCGATTCTCCATCCAAATGAGGCACTTGTTTTATACTGTCTTCATACTGTGCGTTCAGATATTCATCCAGCTTAAGTGATTTCAAATCCTGTGACAAAATCTTTTTCCTCGCACTCACAGATTTCGACCAGGGAAAAGTATTAGCATTTATATCTTCTTCTCTTCTGTACCAGGGATATCCGCCAAAAATTTCATCGGCACATTCGCCGGACAACGCCACTGTATTGTTCTCTCTTATTTTTCTGCAAAAAAGATATAAAGAGGAATCTATATCCGCCATTCCGGGAAGATCACCCGCCATCACGGAATTATACAGCGTCTCTGCCAAATCCCTGCTGGTATTTATAACTCCATGATGATTACTCTCTATATATTCGGACATTTTCAACGCCCATACTTTATCTGAAGTTGGCTCAAAAGCATTTGCTTTAAAATATTTGTCATTGTCTTCATAATCAATAGAATAGGTATTTAGCACCTTTCCCTGTTTTTTAAATTCCGATGCTGCCACAGCAGATATGGCGCTGGAATCAAGTCCTCCTGAAAGAAAAGTGCAGACAGGAACATCTGCTACCAACTGCCTCTTTATGGCATCCACTAAAAGTGTCCTCACGTGTTCCGCTGTAGCCTCCACGTCTTCTTCATGGGCTTTACACTGCAGCTTCCAATATTCCTTCAATTTTAGTCCGTCTCTGTCATATATAAGATAATTAGCTGGAGGTATCTCATGTATATTCTTAAATATTCCTCCACCCAGGGATCTTGCAGGACCCAGAGCAAATATTTCAGTTAACCCCTCCCTGTCAACTACGGGTTCAATAAAAGGATGAGCTAAAATAGCTTTTATTTCTGAACCAAATATAAATGAATCATCTTTTATGGTATAAAACAGTGGTTTTACTCCAAGTGGATCTCTTGCCATAAACAAACTTTTTTCCTTTTCATCCCATATGGCAAAAGCATATATACCATTTATATATTTTAAACAATCTATCCCCCAGTGGATATAGCTTGTTATAAGTACCTCTGTGTCAGAATAGGAATCAAAAGAATACCCTTGTTCTACAAGCAGTTTTCTCAAATCCTCCGTATTATAAAGCTCTCCATTATACACAATTATATATTTTTTGTCATTTACTTTTTTTAACATGGGCTGAACGCCGCCAGTAGGATCTACAACTATCAATCTTCTGTGTCCTAACAGGGCGTTTTTTGAATAATAATATCCTTCACTGTCAGGTCCCCTGTTTTTTAACGTATTGGCCATATTTAAAATCACATCTCTATTTTTGGAGATATCTCTCTTTAAGTTAATCCATCCTGCAATTCCACACATAGAAGTCCCCTCCGAATAAATTATTAGTTTAAAGCTACTTATAATTTATGATTTAAAAATAGATATGTGCATAAATCTATAAATTTATACATATATCTATTTTAAACATTATAGCCAACTTTCCTCTAATAACAAAAACTACTTGATTCTAAAAGAGCTTTTAAGAGATACTATCCTGTTAAATACCAATTTACCATCTCTAGTACATTTAGGATCTACATTAAAGTACCCATGCCTAAAAAATTGAAATTTTTCCCCGGGCTTTGCATTTTTCATATCAGGTTCCAAAAATCCTTTTACAATTTCAAGTGAATTAGGATTTACATTGTCTAAAAATGAGTCATTTTCCTCTTCTGAATTATTCAAAATCAGGGGTTCATACAGCCTTATCTCCGCTGAAATCGCAGTATCTGCATTTACCCAATGAATTGTTCCTCTTACTTTTCTACCATCAGGGCTGTTTCCTCCCTTTGACCTGGGATCATAGGTACAGTGGAGTTCAGTTATGCTGCCATCTTTATCCTTTATCACTTCACTGCACTTTACAAAATAGGCACCTTTCAATCTGACTTCATTTCCAGGAAATAATCTGTAGTATTTTTTAGGTGGATCTTCCATAAAATCTTCCTGTTCAATATACAGTTCCCTGGAGAAAGGAACTTTTCTAACCCCTGCAGAAGGATCATCTGGATTATTTTCAATTTCAAAATTTTCACTTTTGCCTTCAGGATAATTAGTTATTATAACCTTCAAAGGATTTAAAACAGCCATAGTTCTGAGTGCTTTTTTTTCAAGTTCATCCCTTAAAAAATAGTCTAACATTTGTGAATCAACTACACTGCTGGCCTTTGCCACTCCAATTTCCCTGCAAAATCTGCGAATGGATCCTGAAGTAAAGCCCCTTCTTCTGAGACCCGCAATAGTTGGCATACGTGGATCATCCCACCCATCCACAAAATTTTCATCTACAAGTTTTTTAAGTTTTCTTTTACTCATGACAGTATTTGTCATATTCAACCTGGCAAATTCTATCTGTTTAGGTTTACTTTTCGTTTCGCATTCCCTTATTATCCATTCATAAAGAGGACGATGATCTTCAAATTCAAGGGTACATATGGAATGGGTAATTCCTTCAATGGCATCTTCTAGAGGGTGTGCAAAATCATACATAGGGTATATGCACCATTTGTCCCCGGTATTGTGATGTGATGCATGAACTATACGATATAATACAGGATCTCTCATATTTATATTGGGAGACAACATATCAATTTTAGCTCTCAGGACCCTCTCGCCATCTTTAAATTCCCCATTTTTCATTTTCTCAAATAATTCAAGATTCTCCTCCACTGTTCTGTTTCTATAAGGACTTTCCTTTCCTGGTTTTGTCAGTGTTCCCCTGTATTGCCTTATTTCATCTGAAGTCAAATCACATACATAGGCCTTCCCCTTTTTTATCAGAAAAATGGCATATTCATACATTTGATCAAAATAACTGGATGCAAAATGCAGTTCCTCCCAATTGTATCCCAGCCATTTTACATCTTCTTTTATTGATTTCACATATTCCGTATCCTCTTTTGAAGGATTAGTATCATCAAATCTCAAATTGGTTCTTCCATTAAATTCATCTGCTAAACCAAAATTTAGAACTATGGACTTGGCATGACCTATATGCAAATATCCATTTGGCTCAGGAGGAAATCTAGTTATTACTTCCTTATATTTACCTGACTTTAAATCTTCTTCAATTATATTCCTAATAAAATTTGATGAGCTGTTGTTATCTTCCATACGTACCCTTCCTTTTCTAAAACTTATTGATATTTTACAAAAATTCCTATTCTTATCGAATTTTCCATTTTATATACATTTAAAATTTTATAATACTTTACTTGATATTACCATACATCTCATGTATATTCAATAATAAGCCTTTATTTATCCCGCATTGCAACTTGTTGTGTTATATTTTATGCAATTATTATACAAGATATCATATAATCTGAGAAATTTAGTCCACCATACATGGTGCACTAAAAGAGGAGCCGCTCATAATTAGCAGCAGCTCCTCTTTATACACAACGACTTTATACTAAAGAACACCTTTGAAATCCTTTTTTTACTCGACTTAAAGATCATATACTTTTTTTATCTTTGATGCAATTGCCTCAAGTGGATCAGCAACTTTAATATCCACGCTGCTCCTTATTTCTTCTGCAATCTTTATATTAGACATTCCCGTACAGCATATCATTATACAATCACTGCCGCATCTATAAGCTTTTTTTGCAGAATCTACCACAGATTTTCTTCCTCTTTTAGAATTTAAATCTAAAGTGCTGTTTATATTCTCAGGATTATAATAATCAAAAAGATTATTTCCAAGTAATTCTTTAAGATGTTCAGTAGCTTCCGCAGTTATTCCAATTGCAATTATCTTTTTCCCAAGTTTAAGTGCTTTTTCTGAACACTCCCGGCCTGCACTTATTACAGGTATTTTAACTTCTTTCTCAACTTCTTTTAATCCCGGATCGGCACTGCAGCTGATAACTATTCCATCCGAATTTTCCTTCTCCATCTGCTTTGCAAGTTCTACTATTTTAGGAACAGCTGTATTTAGAGTTTCATCATCATGTATTCCAAACGGTTGATCTTTTATACATCTGCTCACAAATTCAATGCTTTCTCCAAACTTGCCATCTTCATCTATAATTCTAGCATGATTTTCAAGAGCATACTTATCCTTCAAGGTAAGTACTCTTATTATACCTATTTTAATTTTACTATCCACAGTTTAAGCCCTCCCCTATATTAAAATCAGATTACAAATTTTCCTTTACTTATTATCAAATTGTCATCCAAATAGAGATCCGGATTCAAAATTACACCATCTATATGACAATCTGCTTTTATAGTACCTCCAAAAGAAATATTGGTTCCAAAAGCAATGTGAACTGTACCATATACTTTTTCATCTTCAAGTATTATCCCAGTTACCTTCGCCATAGGATTTGTACCTATTCCAAGCTCTCCTACATTTGAATTTCTTTCATTATCAAACAGGAATTTAAATTTATCCGAGTCCTTTCCCTTCATTTTTTCAAGTTTTCCATTACTTATTTTCAAGTAAAGCAGCTCTGATAGTTTTCCAGCTCCAACCATACTCCCATCAATGACAATTTCACCTTCTGCAGTTCCTTCTACTGGAGCTATATAGGCCTCTCCAGAAGGAAGGTTTCCAGACATTCCACTCTTTCTATAAACCCCCGTACTAGGTATTCCATCTCTATTTTCGAGGCTCATGGTAAGAGTGTAGCCGTCTTTACATATCCTGGCAGTTTTTGCTTTTGTCAATAATTTTGTTATTTTTAACGTAAGTTTTTCCACTTCAGTATAATCTGCCATTATAGGACCTTGTGAAAACATTCTTTCACTTATTCCAGGCATGGTGGCAACCCTTGCACCATTTTTAACTGCATTTATCTTTGCATTTGTATGAGTCAGAGATTTATCCGTAACACATATTACCACATCGGAATTTCTCATGGCTTCTGCAATATTTCTAGGCGGCTCCTCTCCACTTACATCTCTTTCCTTCATAATTGCCAGCACTGCTTCTGCTCCTATATTTTTTGTTTCTTCATAGAGAGCCTTACCTATATTTAGTTCAATTTCATCTGTTACAATGAGAACATCTTCATCTCTTTTAATTCCAAGGCAATTATCAAGAACTATTTTACTACCTTTTTTTAAATTCAAAATACCATCCTCCCACAATCAATCAAACATTTCCGCTACAATTCTGCCAACCAAAGTTCTGGGCAATATAACAGGTTTTCCTGTTATCTCCCTCACCATAACTTTCATTTTCATGTTATATCCTATACAATCCATGACAATTATATCCACATCCTTTTCCTTCATGGAAAATGCAGCTTCTCTAATTTTATCAATGTCACTATAGGGTGATGCGGACACCACCTCGATATGTTTTCCGCTTTCCGACCACTTTTCATAACACTGCTTTATTTGATCCTTAACTGGAGTAAAAACACCTATCTTATTATTTGAAATCTTAGGTACCACAGAATGCAGTATTTTCTGGGGGTATATAAGAAGCTTGCTGGATTTGAATACATCAGGGAAGCATCCCGTACATATAAACACAATAATTTCTGCTCCGTTGTCTTCTAGTTCATATATGCATTTCTGTAATCTCTTCAATATATTTCTCTCCGCAAATTTTACGGAACTGCCATCTCTAAGTTTGGACACAAGTATATAATCGTCTTTTTCTATAATAAATCTGTCTATTTCATCCTTGGTAAGTCCGTCAAGGGCTCCAGCTTCCAGTATCTCTATGTTATTCCCGACTACAGCCTTTATCTCCGGAATAACATCGTTCCTGGGGGATTGTCCTATAGTTATAGCACCTATTTTCTTTTTCAAAACAATGTGCTCCTTCCCTATTTTCCCAAAGTTTGAAAATGTTTCATAAATCCATATTTACTTTCCATAATGTTTAATTCACTTTCATCAAAAAAGCTGCACTGTCCCTTGCCATAAGCTTTGGCAACTTCAATTACAAACCTGGCTGTTTCTTCTACATCACCAAAATGAATTGCTCCAGTTGCACAACCAGGTACAGATGACTCCGTAGTTATTGCAACACCAACTACAGGTGCACTTGTTGCAGTGGCAGGCTGAAGTATGCTGTTCATATGGTAAAGTCCATTTCCATAGGGTGTAATATCCTGCAGTGACAATGCAAAAACATAGGGAAGCCTTCCTGTAGTGATCTGCATTATATTTAAAATATCACTGCTCACCTTCAATATATAGCCATCCTTCACAGTAGGCGAAACGGCAAAACCCCTTGTATTTATTATACTGTTTCCCTTGGTCGTATCTACAGATAATATTGCATCCATTTCGTCATCAACTTCCATTTTATTAATTACAGACATCTCCACAGGGGAATCCATGAATGGCACCGGTTCATGCGGCTGTGTAGGGGCATCAGGACAAATATGAGTACATAAAATCACATCACCATCAAGATAATCACCTTTATTTTGCATATCCAAAATTCTGGCAGCTGCCGCCATAGCAGTCACAGCACCATCTGCATCTGAAACCATTCCAGTAATTTCAGGCCTTGCCCCTATTCCTCCCAGTCTTCCAAGTATGCCTATTGTAGGGGCATCCTTTCCTTTTGATTTTCCCTTTAATCCAGGGATTTTTACCTTGACAAAATCAGTTGAGCCTTTGTTTCCCTTTACTTTTTTAACCTGTATATCTTTTCCTCCATATGATTCCAGGTATTCTTTCACCATATTTCCACTGGCATCAGCTCTGTCTATAATGTCATTTATTTCTATAATTTGTTTTAATACCATTGATTTCATCCTTCTTTACATATATATTTAAATAATTATAAAATTTTTTTATTTACAATTTCCCCAGCCTGGGTAATTAAATTTACATCTCTCATTCCGCTTCCAAGCCTCAGATTTTCCCTGGAAGTTTTCAATATCTTGACATTTTGATCTTTTTTTATTTCCGCACTCGTCACTGGCAAACCCGTATTACTGTCAAAAGTCATTATCAGATCGGGAAAAGACGCCAGCCTCTCTCCATTTTTCTCAAGAGTCATGTATTCATTCCAAAATGTTATTTCAAAACTTCCTACTCGCACCTTGCCTGTATCAAATCCACCACTTGTTTTCAAATCTATTCTGTCAACTCTGCCATCTGCAATTATCTCACCATTTAAATACTCTGCCGTTTTTTCAGGTGCAGTACATGGATTTTTTCCTAAAGCTTTCAAAAACACTTTTCCAAGTTCAATCGCATGTTTCACACCATGCAAAGCAGCATTTTTCTTTACATACTTCACAGTAACGGGATTCCTTACAACTGCAACAAGTCCACCTGCACATACAGAGGCTTTCCTTACCATATTGGAAGTGTTTTCTATAGAACCCTTAACAAATATCTCAATATGTTTGTTTATTTCAGGATTACCGCCAACTGCTGTCTGGCAGGAAACATAATCCTTAATATTGTTGAGTCCCATACTTCCCATGACACCTGTAGGATGGGCTCTCCCATTACAAGGAGCATCTACAAGCGGCAGATCCAATGCTGCAGACTGTATCCATCCGTTTATGGAGGAACCTCCGCCATTTTCATTTGTTATTATTCCTCCTATTTTCTTATCCACATTCTGTTCAAATATTTTTATAGCGTCTATGGCATCTTCCGGTGACATACGCTGTAAATTAGCTGCAGGAGCCCCTACTGCAGAACATGTAATTATGAGTCTATCTTCTGGAATGTCATCTATATCAAGCATTTGAATGTTTCCATATCCAAGAGCCGCTTTTCCAAGCTCCATTCCAACCTTCCGGGAGCCGCCGCCACCACCTCCAAGTATATTCCCGCCGAAAACGGCATAATTTAAAACTTCATTATCAATTTTTATTTTCCCCATAAAAATTCTCCTTTTAAAAAAATTAAAAATTTTCATTTTCTCAGTTTAACAATAGGACTAAAGAAACTAAACAAAGCATCTCCTGCTATTACGCCCCCTGCAAAGATACTGAGAGGTGTCTCCGATTCTTTTCCCTTTAGTTTTATAAATATCACCCTTATCAATATACCAACAAGCACGGCCCAACAGGCGTTCTTAGATGTTATAAGAAGCCCTGTAGCAAACAAAACACCAAGTTGTCTGCTGGATCCACCTATAAATTGAAGTATTATCCCAGGAATCATCCAGATAAGAAGTTGTTTTGCGACCTCAGCTGACGCACCAGCCTTAATTGTGGATATATACACCTTATCTATTGGAGGCACAAGATCCTTGGAAAAAAAACTGTTATGAGCCAGGAATACAATTATCATAGCTATTACAAATGCTACAATAGCAGCTATATACTGATGCTTTCTTCCTAACAGCTCAAATTTTGAATTATTTCCATTTCCACGGAGTACATAGCCGGACTTTAAATCATATCCCATATCTGCAAAAGCAGGCCCCGTTGCAGCACTAAATCCAGCAAGCAGTGCCAGACCTATGGGCGGAAATCCTATAAGCATGCCGATTATAAGTGTAATAAATGCTATGGCAAATGCAGGAAACCACCCTGAATGCATTGCTGCAATTCCTACTAAAAGTTCGTGAACAAAAGCAGCTGCAGCAGCATAAATCACAAACCCTATTATCATTTTTGTAGTCATTTTAGAAGCAAGTCCACAAGTTATAGCAATTCCAGAAGCAATCAACGCATAGGCTATATACCCAAACAGTAAAGACTTTTTAACTCTTGAAGCCGAACGAGTATAGCTTACATTTTCTGATTTATTCTTCACTTCTTTCTGTTTAACAAATATAATCTTGAAAATTTGGCATATGGCTATAAATCCTGCACCTATCATAATTCCATGTGGTATGTAAAGCGCATTTACATCTATATTAAATAAGGGCTTGGAATACTGATTTATTAGAAGACCTATTCCAAACATAGATAATGCCCATATATTTCCTATAAATGATATACCAAAAGCCGACATCGGTATGTGCAGGAAAGATCCAATTACCCCAACTATAGTTCCAATACCAAGTATGCCTGCTCTTTTACCACCTTTGTCACCTGCAAGTATAGATTCTGCAGTGGCAACTCCCGGCGGCCATGCACCTGACGCTGGAAACACTTCAGAATCAAATACATTATACAAAATGGCAGAATCCACAATCATGGCAAAACTAACACCTATCAGAAGTGGAATTACAAGATCACTTCTTCCAATCAGAAACGGAATGCCTATAGGTATCATCAAGCTATTAGCAGCCCCAAATGTAGCTGATGATATCGATGTCTGTACAATATTTTGCCTGTGTATTGATCTAAATTTTCTAAGTACATTTAAAGGAATTCTTGCTATAAGCATGGCAATAAGTGCACCTATTATAGAAGTATTTGGCGTTACTCCAAGTGTAGTTACTAGCTGCATCCCTATTACTGCACCAAGTATAGCGCAAAGTACATTTACTATAAATGCAACAGGTTCAAATACGGATGGATGGTTTTCTAAATTATTTGTCATGTAGTCTTTCCCCTTTCCTCTTTATCTATGAACAATATATTAGAATTATAATCATTTTTCAGAAAATATAACATACTGTAATTTCATAAAATAAAATCCACATATTTACGCATTGTCATAAATATGTGGATTTTATTAATATGTTTTGATTTTTTATTTTATATATTTATTAATTTAAAAATTTTAGTCTTTTATCATGCGATAGAGCTTAATTCCAATTTGAAGTGCAAATATTCCCTCTGAACTGTGAAGTGAATATCCGGTTAAATCTTCTATCTTATTCAATCTATATCTTAAAGTTTCAGGATGTATATGTAATTTATTAGCCACCAGCTTTTTTTTCATGTTGTATTTAAAAAAGCATTCCAATGTTCTAAGTAGTTCACTTTTATTTTTACTGTCATATTCCTTAATTCCACCTAGTGTTTTACTACAGTATTCAAAAGTTTGCATATTCTCTTTTAATGGATAAAGTAATTTTATTGTATCCAAAGAGTCATAATATAGTACTATATTCTTTTTGGTATTAAACAACGATGCTATATAGCATTCATTGTACATCTTCGGTATATCTACTATATCGTCATACGATCTTGATACTGAGAAAAACACTCTCATACTATTATTATAATTATTTATGTAGTTGTTTATTTTTTTTACTACATAATCCAGAGATACAACATCCTCCAGACAAAAAAACAAAATTATCCTGCTATTTTCTTCCGTAATAAAAAAACCATGACCATTAAAAATCCTTGCAATCAAATTACATATTTCTTCATTTAATTGATTGCCTAAGATTTTTGAATCGTTTTTTAAACCACGATTTACATTTATACAAATTCCAATAAATCTACTCTTATCATTCCATCCATAGTCATTTTTTATATTAGAATAAAATTTATCTGGTAAATTTCTGCTGTTTAAAATCATATTTGTTATCATCATATTTACATTAACTATATTCAAGGGCTTGTTCTTTTCCTTTGCCAGTTTCAATTCAAGCATTCTTTTCCCATTTTCAATTACATCCATATAAATACTATTTTTAGATAATCTATTAATAACATACATATACCCTAAAAGTTTATTATTATAAGACAATCTATATATATAGACATCATAACCATAGCATTTTATTTTAGCATGGTCATGCATTTTATTTGCAGCAAATTCTTTTACTTTACTTTTGACCATGTCATTGACCGTATCGAAAAGTTTTTCAACTATATTTTTGTATACTAAATTAAAAACAGAATCCAAAATTATTATACTTAAACCAGTAAGTTCCGATAATGCTTTAATCGTATCTTCAGCATTTTTATCTTCTAACATAAGTCTAAGCAATCTATCATGCATTTTTTTTGATTCATATATATGCTTGTTTTTTTTATATAAAAGTGAATTATAGAAACTGCTTAAAGCTTTAGTATATATAAAATTACAAGGTAATACTATAAGTGGAATATTGTATTCATTTGATTGATCTATCATCTTTTGCGGTATAACATCTATATATCTTTTCTCCTTAATTGCAAGTGCAGCAGCCCCTTTTTTATATGCCCTGTATACAGCATTGTCCAATTCATCTTTTTTATCTTTAAATGCATATCCAGCACTCAGTAAAAATTCATCACCTTCCAGCCATTCTATTCCATCTGGAGTCTCAATTATCGTTATATTCCTGCACTCATTGTCAAGTCCATTTTTTCCAGCTATAACTCTGCCGGATTCAAAGGCAGGTATACTTAAAACTTCTCTTACAAGTAAACTGTTTTTTAAATCTAATTTATTAGAGTTCTTTGAATTTATGTCCATTTTTTCTCACCTCTTCACAACAGATCTCCCACTTTTCATCTAATGTTTAACTTTTTTTATACTTGGATTTATCTAAGTATTATACAACACAAAGCACAAAAACACATCATTTTATAAATAATATTTCATTTCTTCAGTATAAACGCATGAAAAGTAATATTTTTTTCCAACATCAAGTGAAATACTAACCATATTATTCGTATTAATTAGTGAGATAATAAGACGGAAGGAGTTAAAGATGAAAATCAATGATAAAAACTTTTTATTAGAACTTAAGAAAAAAAATCCTGCAGCCCTGGAATACATAATTAATACTTACTGCAATTTAGTTTTTAAAATTGTACTAGATGTACTTGGAAATGATAATTATGAAAATGCAAAAGAATGTATTAATGATATATATCTTTTAATATGGAATAAAAGCCACTTATATAATTCTAAAAAATCTTCATTTAAAAATTGGCTTTTAGCTGTAAGTAAATATAAGGCTATAGATTATAAAAGAACCTTATATAAGCAGAATAACCTTCAAATAGAAGAACAAACCTTAATCTCCAAGACTGATATTGAAAGCGAGTATATATCAAAGGAAAAAAAAGAAGAATTAATAAAGCTTTTACAATATGAGCATAAATTGGACAGAGAACTATTTATACGAAAATATATTTTAGATCAAGATATGGAAAGTCTATGTAAAAATTTTAATTTATCAAAAGGTGCTGTTTACAATAGATTATGGCGCACTAAAAACTCACTCATAAAAAAATTAAATATTTCAGGTGAAATGGAGGTATCAAAATGAAATTAAATTTAAATAAAGATGATGTATTAATGCTTTTAAATGATGTTAATATAAGGGAAAATGAATTTAGCAATATAGAACTTAATAAAATTGAAAAGAAAAGAATCTGCAAAAATATTATTGACAAAGTAAATCCTAAAGAATCCAAAGTTAAAAGAAATTTTGTTGCGGCAGCTATTATCCTCTTGATAGCTAGTCCTATAATTATATCCCAGAAAGATGTCTTAGCTAACATGATAGAAAAATTCACTGTTATATCCGGCATTGGAGAAGTAAAGATCTCTTCAGATACCCCGAAAATTCTTAAAAACAGTCTTAAACAGGGTAATATAACTTTAGCTAATATGTATGTAGACAAAAACAAAATCGTAGTTACTTTAACCATTGAACCAGAAGAACTTAAACCCTCTTATTACATTATTAGAGACAAACAGGGCAATTCCTATGAACTTCACAGGAGTGATAATCTTGCCATGATGCCAGATAATCATATAGGCTCATATAGGCTAGAGTACAATGGCAAAGTAAAAAACTCCAATAATTATACTTTAAGTATTCTAGATAATGATAGGAAATTTACTAAAGCAGCTTTCAAGCTAAAAAATTCTGATTTTAAAGAAGCTCCTGAATCAAAAATCTTATATACTGCAACTAATGGAATAACTACATTAAATGTGACTTCATTAAAAAAGGAGGGAAATATTTTAAAAGTAGATTACTATTTTACAGATACCTTACCAGATTTTAAATCTAAAAGAATAGATAAAGTTAATTGTGGAACCTTTGAAGAAGGCAAGCAATGGGGATTCAAGGAACCAACTAGTACAAAATTAATAAATAATAATTCCATACAGGATTCCCTCATTATAATTTCTGATGAATATAATAACGCAGTATACGGACATAACAATACCAACTATTTAGACCAGGGAAATGAATCTTTATTTGATTTGAGCAAGCTTACCGGTAAAAAGCTAAAATTAACTGTTCCAAAGGTAGTATATCATGTTCAAAATGATTACATGGGTAAAAATAATGATTTTAAGATAGACTTGGATGTTCCCAAATCAGGAAAAAGCATTTTAAATAAAACTGGTGAATATAAGGGAATCAAGTATAAAATCGTCAGTATTGAACGCCTATCAGATAACACTGTAGAACTAATTTACAGTTATATAAATGACAGCAGTTCAAAATTGCAAACTTGGGATATGTACTTGGGAAGTGTTACCATAGGACAAAATGGAAACAATCACTGTAGATCACATAATAGTACAATTAAACATATTCTTCAAAAGGAAAAAGATATAGGCGATAATTTACAATTAAATGAAATCAACGGATCTTTTTCTTCAATTGGTCCTTTTGAAATAAATCTGCCGTCAACAATTAAATAATTTTCTATTTTATTTCTATATGACATTCATCCAGAAAATGCCTATATAAAAAAGTAACGTTAATTAAAAATAGCAGCCGTATCCAGATTTGATTTGCAAAAATCTCGATACGGCCTAACTTTGTCTATGGCACATAGACTACGTTATCCATAGCAAATATTTTGTCACAGTAGCATGCAGCTATATATTTAAATCATGTATATGTGAAAATACCGTCATATCTTGGACTTTTAATATATCCATAACTTGAAATTGATATCCAAATACAATCATAAAATAGGGTATTGCACCTTACCTTACGTAATGTGGTACAATAGTTTAAGTAGAGGTGATTTACTGTGTCTGTTCCAAAATCTGACTTAGTTAGTATAGGTCAATTTGCCAAAAAATCTGGTGTCACTTTGAGAACTTTAAGATATTATGATAAAATTGGCCTTTTAAAACCATGTTCTTATAATGAATATGGACATAGATTGTACAGTTTTGAGGATTTTAGCAAACTGCAAAAGATAATGACTCTTAAGTTTATAGGGCTTTCTCTCGAAGATATTTCCAGGATAATGAATTACGATATAAATCACAACGATTTAAAAAAATCTTTGGAAATACAAAAAGAGATAATGAAAGAAAAAATATATCACATTAAGACTGTAATAAAATCCATAGACGAGGCTGTCTGTATGCTGGACCAAAATAAAGAATTGAATTGGAATAAATTCATAAACATAATAAATGTAATAAATATAGATCAAAAATGGATAGAACAATATGAAAATGCCTCCAATTTAAATGCCAGAATTAGAATACATGAACTTTTCAGCACTAACAAACAGGGTTGGATGAACTGGTTTTTCGAACAATTAAATCTACCGGATAAAGCCACTGTATTGGAACTTGGCTGTGGCAACGGCGAATTATGGGCAAAAAATTTGTGTAAAATTCCAAAAGCATGGGATATAACTCTCACTGATTTTTCTGCGGGTATGCTGGAAGATGCAAAAAAAAATTTGAATTCAAAGAGATTTAAATTTAAATTAGTAGATGCACAGGACATCCCCTATAGTAAAAACAGTTTTGACGTAGTAATCGCCAACCATATGCTTTACCACGTAACCGATATAGGCAAGGCTTTTTCAGAGATTTACAGGGTTTTAAAACCCAATGGATATTTTTATGCCTCTACAGTTGGTAAAAATCATATGAAAGAAATGAGGGATATTGTCAAAAGATTTAATTCACAGGAAATAACTACAGACAGTTGGAATCTTACAGAAAAATTTCAACTTGAAAATGGTCTTGCAGAAGTTTCAAAATGGTTTAAAAATGTAACTTTAAAAAGATACAAGGACAACCTGAAGGTAACTTCCTCCGGCCCTCTTGCAGATTATATATTTTCAATGCCAGGTAATACAAAAAATATACTTGATGAAACCGAACTCCACAATCTCAAAAACTTTTTACAGTCTGAGATAGACAAAAATGGATATATTTATATAACAAAGGACACTGGTTTTTTTCAAGGTATTAAATCAAGTGAGCCTTAAATTCATGTGGAGTTCACCCACTACGTGTTAGCAATGTTAACTATCAGACTAAAAATTAAAAGTAGAAAGGACTTGATATTTATGAATAAAAAAATTCCCTTTTCTCCTCCAGATATTACACAAGCTGAAATAGACGCAGTAGTAGATGTTTTAAAATCCGGATGGATAACTACGGGACCTAAAACTGCTGAATTTGAAAAAAAGATATCTGAATACTGTGGTTCAAATCATGCTCTCGCACTGGCAAATGCCACTGCAGGCCTTGAAATTCTACTCAAGGTATTTGATATAAAAAAAGGTGATGACGTAATAACCACTCCCTATACTTATACTTCAACCGCCAGTGCAGCTATTCACTGCGGGATACTTCCCACCTTTGTAGATGTAAAAAAAGACGATTTTTTAATTGACCCTGAAAAATTGTATGACGCTATAAAACCAAATACAAAGGCCATATATTCTGTAGACTTTGCAGGAGTACCAGTGGATTATGATGCCATAAAACAGGTTTTAAAGGATAAGGGACGTGAAGATATACTCCTGGTATCCGATTCTGCTCATGCTTTTGGTGCATCCTACAAAGGGAAAAAAGTTGGAGACCAGGTAGATGCCCATGTTTTTTCCTTTCATGCAGTAAAAAACCTTACCACTGCCGAAGGTGGAGCAGTAACTTTTAATGACAATCATCTGTTTGGCAAAAAAGATCTTCTCAGGGAACTTAAACTGATGTCTTTAAACGGTCAATCCAAGGACGCTCTTTCAAAGACCAAAGCAGGAGCATGGCAATATGATGTGTTGTTTGTCGGATCAAAATGCAATATGGCTGATATAAACGCTTCAATAGGTCTCGTTCAGCTTTCCAGATACGAAAATATTTTAAAAAAGCGTAAAAACATATTCGATATTTATACCAATGCATTGAAAGATAAAGATTGGGCAATCATTCCTTTTGAAAAAAATGATGATAAGGTTACATCCTATCATCTATATCCACTTAGACTGAGAGATTTTACTGAAGAAAATAGAAATAGTGTAATACAGATTCTTGCAGAAAAAGGCATTGCTACAAATGTACATTTTACACCTCTGCCAATGTTCACAGCTTATAGAAATCTTGGATATTCTATAGACAATTATCCAAATACCTATTCACAATATGCAAATGAAATAACTCTTCCCCTCTATTCAACACTTTTACCAGAAGATGCTGAATATGTAGCACAGGAACTCATTAAAGTAGTAGAGAAAGTGAGGTAAATATATATGGAAGTTAAATTTTTTACACCTACAAGAGAATATACTGAAAAAAAGGATGAATTCAACAGAGCAATACATTCTGTATTAAACAGCGGAAATTTCATAATGGGCAGAGAAGTTACTGATTTTGAAGATGCCATAAAAAAATACACCGGTGCTAAATATGCAGTTTCCGTAGCTTCAGGAACGGATGCATTGGTTATATCTTCAGACATACTGGGATTCAAAAATGGAAAGGAAGTAATAACTTCTCCCTTTACTTTTCTTGCTTCTACTTCCTGTATAGCTAAAGGCGGTGCAAAACCTGTCTTTGTAGATATAGATGAAGACACATTTAATATAGATGCCAATAAAATTGAAGAAAAAATAAGCCCCAACACTGTGGGTATACTTCCCATACATCTATTTTCTCAGATGTCGGATATGGATAAGGTAACCGATCTGGCTTCTAAGAACAATTTAGTCGTACTTGAAGATGCTGCAGAAGCCTTTGGTATGAAATGGAAGGGCAAGAACAATGATGTATATAGACATTCGGGTACCATAGGTGACATGGGTATATTTTCTTTTTTCCCAACTAAAACTTTAGGTGGATACGGTGATGGAGGAATGATAGTTACAAATGACGCCAAACTGGCTGAAATGGCAAAGATGTTCCGGGTTCATGGAGCTTCCAAGAAATATCACTATGACTATTTGGGTTATAATTCAAGACTTGATACAATACAGGCCGCTGTACTGTCAGTTAAATTAAAATATGTAGATGAAGCTATTGAAAAAAGGGAAAAAGTCTCAACTTGGTATAAAGAGAGACTTGATAACTGTGACTATATAAAAATACCTAGTGTAAAAGGAGAACAAAGACCCGTATATTATGTATTTAACATATTGGCACAAAGTCGTGATAAACTGGCTGCATATTTAAAACAAAATAATATAGGCACGAGCATATATTATCCAATCCCACTTCACCTTCAAAAATGCTTTAATTATTTAAAATATAAAGAAGGTGATTTTCCGGTAGCTGAAAAAGTATCAAAGGAAATACTGGCACTTCCAATATATCCTGAGATAACAGAAAATGAAGTGGACTTTGTATGCTCTACCATAAAGAGATTTTATAAAAAATAGGCCATTATTTACTGGGACTTCCCATTTCTGATTTCTCTGAAATGGGAAGTCCAAAATATATAAATAATTTATATTATATATTTTTTTGTAAAATCCACTATGTTGTCTGCCAGCTGCTTAAAATAGGCCACACTTGAATAGCAGTGATCAGCTCCGGAAACAAACTTTAAAAAAGCTTTATCTTCCAGCATTTCTTTAATCCGCTTGGAATAAAGAGGCGGCACTGATTGATCCTCCGTTCCCTGAACTATTAGTACCTTTCCCATTATTCCTTTCAAATAATCAAAAAAATTATAGTTAAATGCATCTTCTACAGCACTCTTATAAAGCCGGTTATTTTCAAATTCTATATATCCAGTGTGCAGAAATTTTTCCAGTTTGCTCCCTCTCACTTCATTTATAAATACATCATACATATTGAATGCAGGACTTATAAGAACAGTATTTTTAATTAAATTTGAATAATTACAGGCAATTACTGCTGCAACTGCACCGCCCATACTGAATCCCAAGATATTTATTTTATTTTTGTCTACATAATAAATTGAATTTACATAATCAATAACTGAACTGCAGTCTTCAATCTCTCCAGATATCGTCAAATCCAAAAAATCACCATCACTCTCACCACTACCGGCAAAATCAAATCTTACAGAAACTACTCCCATACTTTCTAAAATCCTGGCTATTTTCACAAACATAAAATCATGGCCCAGCTTGTTCCCCATAAATCCATGGCAGAAAATTATGCACGGCATTTTATACTCTATTTCAGGTCTATTTATAATCCCCCTCAGGACTTTCCCGGCCTTGTTCTTTACTTCAAAATTTTCAACCACATTATCAATCCCCCTAAAAATAGAATATTAGAGTGTTATATATATTTTATCGGAAAGAGTAAGTCCTTTTGGATCCCATTCTCTTTTTGGGCATTTAAATATCTTATAGGGTCTATTCAAACTCTTTATGAATCCATAAAATTCTGCATCCAACCAAGGAGGTGTCCAGCTTCCCGATCTGCATATGTGAATATAGTCCACAGCTATTTTGTCCTTAAAGTCCTCCGTTTCATGATAACTTACATGAAATTTTTCGTTTATTTCCTTAAATTCCTTCTTGCTCTCGTAGGTATATGGACTGTAAATTATGCTTACCTTCTGAACTATTTTATTTTTTAATAATTTTCCGAGCCAATTACCGCAATTCAGTTCAAAATTAAGGGACTTCAGTCCTCCATATCCTAGATCTGAATGAGCATCAAAATTTATCACTTTATCACATTTGTTGTCTTTTGCTATATAATAGGAAATTTTATGGGAATCAGATACATACATCTTCATCTCCTTTTTTATAATAAAGTATCTCTTGATTCTATTCCAAAATCCTATGAGTTCTCTACCCGTTCTAACTGATTTTTCTACATTTTCTCCATTTTTCATATCTTCAAAATATCTCTTATACCATATATTAATATTATTTCTTCTGTTTTCAATATAGGAACCACACCATTTCCTCTTTATAGGAATGAAATAATCCCAATCAATACTCAGAAGATTCTTCCCCATAATACAGGTTCCCCCTTTTATTCAGCTCACAATTCACAGTTCACAATGCACAATTAATGAGGATTTTCGGATAAGTTCGAAAACCAACAAGATTTGATATTGAACTCTGACATTTGAATAACTAGCCCTTTTTTATGTTTTGTAATTTTATGCTCTCCAATTTTTTATTATCAAGCTTTATCTTTATTCTATCCAAGAATGCGGAATTTTTAAATATCTTTTTGAATAAAAAATATCCCAAAATCATAACTGCCAGTTCTCCCACCGCCTGGGTAAAAAATGTATAGAAAAAAGGCACCTTGTACAATACATGAAGTTCCTCCGCTATAGCCGCACTTCCTAAAACAGGCCATATAATCGAAACCGCCATATTCTTGGTTTTCCACATAGCATAGGTGGCAACAAAAGTTGCAAAGCTGCCCACGAAAACGTCCACTATACTGAAGCTGTAAAAATTCGATATTGCACATCCTAAAGTAAGAGATATTATATAAAAAGGATCTATAAAGGCAAGAAAGTTAAGCACTTCACTGATTCTAAACCCTATGGGACCCCAATAGGAAAGCTGCCCCAATGCAATAGTTACCACTATATATATTGCAGCCACTACAGCCAATTTTACCAGTTTACCAGTTCTACTCATTTATCTTACCTCCAACTCCGTCCAGATCTGCATTACATCTGGCATCTATATCATCCAGCACCTCTACTCTACTATAATAGGTTGTCTGTAAGGTTCTGAACAGTTCACTGTTATAAAATTCATCTACAAGCTTATTGTCTCTCTTTACCTCAGTGCTGTTTTCACAAAATACATTCACCGTTACCCTTTCAAAGTATTCAAGTGCAAGCTTTACATCTTTTTTAAGAGCTTCAAGTGTCTGTCCCCTCATTCCAAAGAGAAGATTCACCCAGTCAAAATTTTTGAAATCACATGCTTTTCTCGGTCCAATTCCCTTGTGGAGTACATTTTCCCTGTAATCCACATCAAAGGTCTCCGCACCTACTATGAACTTCAGCTCAACAGGAGAAAACCGTTCTTTAAAAAGCTCTATATTCTCCTCATATTTCACATGTCCCTCAAAAATAACCTGTTTTATGTTCTTCTCCCTGCACAACCTGATGAGCTCAAACACAGTACAGACATCCAGTTCACTCGTACTTCCGGAATTAATTACCTGAAGTACTCCATATTTTCCCGTAACTCTCCTGAGCACTTCAGAATTCAGCTTATAATTTCTAAAGGCACTGCTGTCCTGATCCAGATGGTAATCGCAGAAAATACACTTTCCCCAAAAACACCCGCTTCCCCTTAAAAGCACAATTTCCCTGGGAAGCCTCTCAGTAATTTGTCCATATCTTTCCAATTTCGGTAAAGCACTCATATTATCTCTCCTAGCCTGTTTAAAAATTTAAAAGTATAAGAAACGTTAAATGCCACCCTCACACAATCTATATCTAAAATAACAGAGACAATATAAAAAGGTGAAGAAATTTCCCCACCTTATATATCACAAATAGACTATTGTAATTGAACTGTCAATAGCATCAATCCATAGTTTTGTTTATAGACAGGATGGTTCCGAACTGTCATTTATGTAATTTTATATATTATAGAACCACGTAGTAACTCATTTTACACTATCTAATTTAAATAGTTACATATTTAATATTATTTTGATTTTGCTCTATTAGCTTTTTCAAGTCTTCAAAAGAAATCCAAACCGTTGCAGTATTATCATTAGGATGAACTCCAAGCTTATCTTTACCTATAAGAATCTTATCAAATACTACTTCTACGGAGGCATTTATATCATTTATTACTCCAAGTGGTGTTACTTCCCCTTTCTTAAGCTTCAAATATTTATCAAGTCTTTCAGCTGATGCAAAACTAAGCCTTGTGGAACCCAATTGCTTTTGAAGACTTTTTAAATCAGCTTTCTTATCTTTATCTAAAACTACAAGAAAATGTCTTTTACCTTTTTCATCTCTAAGAAATAAATTTTTACATACATCTCCTTTGTCAGTAATCCCCAAATCATCCATTTCCTCTATTGTAAAAACAGCCGGATGGTTTGTAACTTCATATTTAATATTTAATTCATTTAATTTCTCAAAAACTTTTTCTTGCTCACTCATTAATATTTCCTCCTATTATTTAAAATTATATTTAAATTAATCGATAATGTAAATTTGTCATCTTATATTCAAATTTTATGTATATATTTCCGTATAAAATATAGGGTTTGTAATTCCAAGCTTAGGTTATACGTAAGCTTTCATTTATAACCCTATACCTATTTATAGGTTTTACAATACCTTGATTAGATATCCATTTTATATACATATTCGACACTTATAAAAAAAGACCTTCTTTAATTATATTTATTATTTCTAGCCAGTAGCTTTTCATTAATAACCAGCAGCAAAATTCATACTAATCACAAAACAAATTACTCAATAAGAATAAATACAGGTAATAGTATTAATTTTATTAGTAACACTTCTGATGTAATCATCCTATTGTTTCTTATATGGTCTTTTATATAGTTACGAATCTTTGATTAGCTGTTGATGATTTCCTTTATACTACAATAATTATTGTAAATTTAGATTTTTTATAAAATATTCGTTTATATTAATCTTCCTTATATTATATTGATTGACATTTAATTATTCAAATGGTAATATTGTGTTATGATATCATCGTAATACGAGGTACTTTAATTATGAATAAACAAATTATGAAAGGAAGTATCGATATACTTATTCTTATTTTAATAAACAAAAAGGATTTATATGGATATAAAATTTCAAAAATTATTAAAGAAAAAAGTAATATGACTTACTCTATGGGTGAAGGGACATTATATCCTGCTTTAAAAAGATTAGAGGGTAAAAATCTAATTAAATCCTATTGGCAGAATAACAATTCAACTTATAAGCGAAAATATTATTCAATCACACCATTAGGTAAAAAAATTCTACAAGAGAGTCTAAATGAGTGGAACAAAATAACCAAATTAATAAATAATTGTATGGAGGATTAACTAATCATGTTGGATTTTAAACAATTTGTAGAAGACATTATTGATAAAAGAGGTATTAATGAGAATGATAGTTTAGAATTAAAAGATGAAATCCTATCACATCTTTCATTACTAAAAGATGAATATTTAGAAAAAGGCTATAACGAAGAGGAAGCCATTAAATTGTCAATTAAAAATTTTGGTAATTCTAATTTGATAGGTAATAATCTGAAATCAAATCTTCCTTCTAAAAATAAATATTATAAATTTAACTTTAAGAATATGATTAAGCTTATTTGTAATATGATTTTACTTTATTTAATTCTTGTATTCTTTTTTGCATGCATTATAAGTAAAAATATAAATTCTAAATATTTCTCAATAGTAATTCCTTTTATACTAACTATTTTTTCTTTTTTATATATAAACATAAAAATAAATAATACTAAAAGTGCTATAAAAAGCATTATCATATGTAATATATCTTCATTTATAATCATAAAATTACTTTCAACTTTTATTTTATTTATTGCGGTAGTATTATTTGGTAGTCCATTTAATAGATCACTTTTATGGTCATTATTTTCGTATTTAATTATTCATATATTTATTTCATTTATGCCATTTGTTACATTTACTATATCTTCAATAATATTTACAAAATTATCTAATAAGATTATTTTTTCTAAAATTAGGAACATATATGAAACTAAACTTACTTCCGTTTTGTTTTTTTTCTTATCAATAGTATTATTAATAAGTTTTTACATGCTTCCAAATAGTAATTTAATACTAAAAGGAATATTAATGAATTTAACAAACTCAAAAATCATACAATTTCATAAAAATATATTATATTTGGTTGTTAATGAAAATATATTAATTCCTAATATTGGTTTAATCTTCTTATTATTTTTACTAATCAAGCTTTTTATGTTAATTTATAAAAAAGGTATTAAAAGCATATTTTAATTTGACTAACTTATTGTAAATATTATTAAAATATAAATGTTTTTAAGTATAAATATTACGAAGTGCACTGTAAATAAGCATATTAGAAATTAAAAATCTCAAAAAAAGTATTGGAGGAAATCAAATAATAAAAAATGTAAACCTGAGTATAGATGAAGGTGAAATTTTAGATTTATTAGGTGAAAATAAAGACCATTCATTTTTTCGAGTGGTCTTATTTCTTATATTTGTTCTTTTTGCAAGAAATCTGAGCCCATGGATTCCAAAGCAAATATTCATACAAGTATTTAGGATGTACTCCAAATTGGACACTAGAATTGATACTAGTAGTTTATAATCTTCTTATCAATTCCCATATCCATATCATGATCTCATGTGGAATAAATTTAGCTGCTATTCTATGAATGAAACATACTGGTCCTGGAGTTGATACCGGAAGTCCTATTCTACTGTCATTAAGTGCCATAGCTGCCACACTTTTTACTTTACTTGAAAATATGAAATTTCTTATCTTTCCTTCACCCTCACTATGTTTTGCCTTAGGAATAAATTCAGTATCCTTAATCCAGTAAGGACAAACTGCTGTTACATGTATACCTCTCGGAAGCAATTCTATTCTGAGTGCTCTGCTGTACCTGTAAAGAAATGCCTTGGTAGCTGCATATATGTTTAAATATTGAAAAGGCTGGAAGGCAGCTGTAGAACAGATTTCCATAATACGGCTTTTCTTTTTCATGTATGGTAATACCGCTATAGTGACATCAACAGCAGCACGACAATTTAAATCTATCATATTATCACTGTCCTGGCGGCTTATATCCTTATAACTCCCTATTTTACCGAAACCTGCTGAATTTACCAGCATATCTACCTGCGGTTTTCGAGTTTCCAAACATTCAATTAAATAATCAATACTTTCTTTTTTAGTAAGATCAAGAGATAAAATCTGAATTGGAATACTAACTCTGTCAGCCAATTCTTTAAGACGTTCTTCTCTTCTAGCAATAACCCAAATTTCACTGATATTTTCTTCTTTAGAAGCAATCTGACAAACAAACTCTTTACCAAGCCCACTTGAAGCACCAGTTACTATAGCAATTCCCATTTTAATCCTCCTCATGATTTATGGGTTTGTAATTCCAGGCTTACGTATAACTTAAGCTTTCATTTATAAACCCTATAAACACTTTTCTATGACTTTATATATTATTATACTCCTCTTATCTATTTGTATTAAAAAAACTCCAACTTAAGCTTAGTTGGAGTTTATTTGCAATATTTTAATATTAATCTAGAAGCGGTACTTTGTGAGATATTTAAATATCTAGCTACTTTATAAGAACTCTTATATATTTTTCTTGCTTTTTTTATAATTTCCGCTTTATAATTGTCCATAGTTTCATTCAAATCATATACTTCATATAGCATAGAATCAGTTTGTTCTATAATATCTATCTTTGTATTCTCCCCATCAATTTTAGGCAATTCTATAACATTACCAGATAAATTTTCTAAATCTTTTTTAGAAATTATATAATCAGGAAAAGGCGCGCCTATTACTGATATCTCCAAAAAATGCTCAAGTTCCCTTATATTTCCGGGCCAGTAATAATTACTTAGCACTGCTTTAGAATACTCAGATAATTTGATTCTAGTATCATATTTATTATTAAATAAATTTAAATAGTAGTTAAGAAGCACATCTATGTCTTCTCTTCTCTCCCTAAGAGGTGGAATTCTCACTACTCCAAGAGCCAATCTGTAATACAGATCTTCCCTGAACCTCCCTTTCTTTACTAATTGGAGCAAATCCTTATTTGTAGCTGCAATTATTCTGATATCTATTTTTTTTGGATGGATTGCTCCTACAGGAATATATGTTTTTTCTTGAACCAGCTGCAGCAATTTTGCCTGTACTGTAAAAGGAAGTTCTCCAATTTCATCTAAAAAAAGTGTACCTGAATTAGCCTGTTCTACAAGACCTTCTTTCCCACTTGAAGACGCCCCTGTAAAACTTCCTTTTTCATACCCAAATAGTTCTGATTCTATTAATTCCTCCGGTATGGTAGTACAATTTATAGTCACGAAAGGCCTATTCTTCCTTAAGCTTAAGTCATGTATCCTATTTGCCAGGAATGTTTTTCCTGTGCCTGATTCTCCAAGCAGCAGCAAATTTACATCTCTAATAGATAGTTTATCTATACTAACCAGCAGCTCTTTTATTTTTTCGCTTCTAAATTCCATTGAATTTACTGAGTTTGTGGTATTGAAATATTCATTCTTCTTTTTAAATTTTCTAACTTTACGGTTTATTGACTGAATTGAATTTTTAAGTTGGGTGGCTTCACTTATATCCCTGCAATTTTCAACTACATATATAACCTCATGGTTTTCATTTAATATGGGCTTAAGAGTATTTAATATGGTCTTTTCAGTTGCAGTATGCTGTTCAAAACTTATAGTCTCCTTTGATTCAATGACTCTGTGGACCATAACCCTGTCAACTAATCCTTGCTTTTCAAGAAAACTTGCATCTTTCCCTAATATATCTTTTCTATCAACACCATAGTGTTCTTCAAAAGCCCTATTGCAATAAATTGCAATTCCTTTTCCATCCGTGACAAAAATTTCATCAAAGGAGTTTTCCAGTACATATTCAAGAAATCCATTTGTTTTTCCATCCAATCTAATAATATAAACCTTACAGTCTGAACATTCAGTTACATATAATTTTCCTTGATCTATAATTCCAAGATAATCTTTAATGTTTTTTCCTTTAAGCTGCGAATTCTTTAAAATGCTTTCAGCTAAAGTATTAAAATCTCGAATTACTCCATTTAAATCTGTTATGATCAGTCCTGAAGAATAAATATTCAATACCAACAAATATCACTCCTTCGCAAATATATATAATTTCAAAAACAATTTAACATTCCAAATTAAAATATACCTTTTTTCTTCATATTTTCATATTCGTCTTCACTTAAATTAAATATTTCTTTATTGTGCTGTCCTAGTAACGGAGCTGGAAAATCAACGTTTCCAGGGGTTCCTGACAGCTTAATTGTTACTCCTTGAAATTTTGTTTTACCCATAGTTGGATGTTCAATTTCAACCATCATATTTCTCGCCTTTATCTGGGGCTGCTCAATAGCTTCTCTCATATCAAGTACAGGTCCACAGGGAAGTCCTGCACTATCAAAAAGCTCTTCTATATATTTTCTCTTTTT
>NZ_JAJJPB010000026.1:0-50701 GCF_020908015.1 Clostridium aromativorans | reverse complement strand
CGTCAAGTAGTTATTATTTTAGGCATCGAACCTAAAATAACAAGGACTATTCATCTCCCACTTATAGAAGATAGGAGAATTACGCCCTTTTTGTTAAATGGATTTTTTAGCTATGGAACATGAGATTTGATTATCTAATTCACTACGTATTCCTATGGTTATTTACGTTTCATGTTTTTAATAATCAACTTTGTTTTATTATCAATTCTAAGAGATTCCGTTATTTTCTGAGTTGTCTTTGTCTTTCTGGCAATAACCCCATCAATAATATCACTGAATCCACAAATAATATATATTGCATAAAAAGCTGTATTTAAACCACCAACAAAAACTAGAATCAAAGATAAAATTATTCTACTAAACGATATGTAATTTGCTATTGCCTTCATCTTATCATTACCTGTATATTAGCAATTTTTACTTTCTAACATGCTTTATTATATTGCTCACAAAGGCAAAACGGATGTCCCGCAGGATCTATATATTCAAATCCTATAAAGTTTCCACCACATGATTTACAAGACTCCCTATTTTTTCAATGTAACATTCCACTACATCCCCATTTTTCAATACCTTGATAGGTTCAAATCCCATACCTACACCGCTGGGAGTGCCTGTGGATATAATATCGCCCGCCTTTAAAGTCATTCCCTTTGATAGATCACTTATTATATATGGTATATTAAAAATCAAGTTTTTAGTATTTGAATTTTGCCTGATTTCACCGTTCACCATACATTTGATATCTAAACTAACCGGAAATGGTATTTCATTTTTATGGACTATACAGGGACCCATAGGACAAAAAGTATCCAGACTCTTCCCCTTAAACCATTGAGTATGCTTTCCCTGAAGATCCCTGGCAGACACATCATTTATTATGGTATATCCAAAAATATATTCTTCTGCATCTTCCGCCCTTATATTTACGCCGTCTTTCCCTATTACCACCCCTAGTTCAGCTTCATAATCCACCTGTTTTGTAACTTTAGTGGAAAACTCAATATTATCTCCAGTCCCTACAGCAGGTGATGCAACTTTAGTAAAATATATAGGTGCGCTTGGTATGCCATTTCCCGATATTCTGGTTATTTTTATCTCCCTGGCATGTTCTATATAGTTCTTTCCAAGACAAAATACATTTCTCTCTGGATAAGGTATTGGGGCTTTCAATTTAACTGAATCCAGCAAAACGGATTCAACGCCTCTATCATTTAAAAAACGCTCTATTCTGTTTAAATTATCTTCATTCAGATACTCTATAAATTTTTGCATAGTTCTAGGTATATCCTTTTCCCCCATTTTCTCCAGTAGGTTTCTTATATTAAAGATCTCATTATTCTGCAAAATACCTATACTTTCTTCTCCTTCATAAACATAAGTTACAAATTTCATATTACCACCCCATTTTATAGTTTTAAAATTGAAAAATCTAATTATTATTCTCCATGATGAAATCTTTAAGTATGACTGCTTTTATCTTGTCATAGCTTATACTGTCTGGAAGGGATTTCTTGATTGGCTTCAACCTGGACATCCCCAATTTTTTTATAGCTTTCAGAATCTTACTTTCCTCATCTCTCGTAAACAAATTATAGAACTTTATCTCTGCATTTAGTTTTTTTCCCTGTTCCACATATTTTTCTATATGAGACAGTACTGTTGATATGGTAAGGCTCCTCTTTTCTGAAATTTCCTCTATATTCATATTGTCCTCAAGCATACTTACAGTAATCTCAAAAGTTTTTAATTTGTTATTTTTCCCAGTATTGTTTTTCTGCAAATTCATTTCAAAAACCCAGTTGGGTTCTATTTTATTCTCATACACATATTTCTTCACAATTTTTAAAAATACATTTCCATACTTTTTGAGCTTTAATTCACCAACTCCAGATATATCAAGCATTTGTTGAGGAGTTACAGGATACCTGCTGCTAATTTCTCTTAAAGTAGTATCCGAAAATATCAAATATGGTGGGACTTCTTCTTCTTTAGCTATTTCTCTCCTGCAGCTTCTCAGTAATTCAAACAGATCACTGTTTGTGGTTATTTTCTCCGCTTTAGTAGATTCCTTTAAAATTACCTTTTCTTCTCCTTTTAATATCTTTACGGAATTGGAATTCAACATTACCGTAGGATATTCCCCTTCTTTCAAGGAAATATAACCTTGAGCTATAAGTGTATTTACAAAATTCGAAAGTTCCTCCTTTGAATAATTCTTCATTATTCCATAAGTGGATATCTTATCAAAGCCGTATTGAAGTACTTTTTTTTGTGAAGAACCTCTGAGCACATCCACTATCATATTTACGCCAAATTCCCTTTTCATTCTATAGATACAGGAAAGAACTTTTTGAGAATCCACTGTTTTATCTACATATTCTCCTTCTCTTATACAGTTACTGCAATTTCCACATTCCTCGTAATCCACCTGTTCTCCAAAGTAATTTAATATATATTTTCTCAAACATCCATTATAATGGACAAAATCCACCATACACTGGAGTTTCTTATATTCACTTATTCTCCTGTCTGAAGACTGAATACTAGTTTCTATCAAATACTTTTGTGTAATTATATCCTGTGGAGCAAACATGAGTATACATTCGCTTTTCTCACCATCACGACCTGCCCTCCCTATTTCCTGATAATAACTTTCTATATTTTTGGGCATATTATAGTGAATTACAAATCTTACATTTGATTTATCAATACCCATTCCAAAAGCATTAGTTGCAGCTATGACATCCACCCTGTCATAGACAAAATCTTCCTGATTTTTTTTCCTATCCTCTATTGATAATCCTGCATGATATCTTCCTGCAGATATATTATTGGCCTTGAGCTTTTCATATAAACTATCCACTTCTTTTCTAGTAGCTGCATATATTATACCTGACTGTCCTGCATTTGCCCTTATATAATCAAGTATGTATCTAAACCTATTTCCCACCTTCAAGCAGCTTATTTTTAAATTTTTTCTATCAAATCCAGATATAAAAACCACAGGGTTATTCAATTTTATCTGCTCTGCAATATCCTTTCGTACCTTCTCCGTAGCAGTAGCTGTAAATGCTGTAACAACAGGCCTTTTGGAAAATCCAGCTATAAATTTCCAGATATATGTATAACTCACTCTAAAATCATGACCCCATTGAGACACACAATGGGCTTCATCTACTGCCACCTGCGAAACCCGCAGATTTTTGATTATACTGCAGAATTCAGAAGATTCCAGTCTTTCTGGAGCTACATACAATATTTTTATATCTCCACTTTTTAAGGAAGAACATATATTTAAAATTTCACTTTGAGAGATGGAACTGTTTATATAAGCAGCTTTTATTCCCAGAGCTTTTATACTGTCCACTTGATCTTTCATAAGAGAAATAAGAGGAGATATTACAATAGTTATACCCTTAAAAAGTAGTGCCGGTATCTGGTAGCATATGGATTTTCCGCCTCCTGTAGGCATTATGGCCATGGTGTCTCTTCCATTCAATATGCTTTCAATCACCTTACCCTGATCTCCCCTAAAATTATCGTATCCATAATATTTATTTAAAGCTTTTAAGGCGCTGTTAATCAATGACTTCACCCCTATATCGTTATGCTTTTAAAAAAATTATACCATATAAAGTTGTCACCTAACCCAAAACATATGTGTAAAATACTTATATGAAAATATTATGAGATTTAACGAATATTATCTTGATATATGCACTATAATTCATTATAATGAGTATTATAATTGATAATTGATGATTTATTTAATTAGACGCACTTTTAAATATAAAATATATATCTATATTCATAGCGGTATCAATTTATTTTCATACAAAATCTACCCTGTGAAGAGAGTCTTTCATCCCAAAAGGGACGGAGGGCTTTTATAGTGCCATTATTTTAAAAATAGGAGGAGAGTGGAATGAAACAAAATGTATGGGATTTAGCCGTAATTTTATTAGGATTATTTTTAATTTCCTTTGCTTTAAATGTTTTTCTTGCGCCGCATAAAATTGTACCAGGCGGAGTTTCTGGACTGGCTATTGTACTGGAATCTATACTGCACATAAAAAAGTCAATAATAATAGGTTTCTTCAATGTGCCAATTTTTATCATAGGGTTATTGACACTTGGGAAAAAATTTGTACTAAATACAGCCTTAGGCGCTCTTCTCATTCCAATATTTGTGGAATTAACCAGCAATACTGCTCCTTTTACCAATGATACCTTGCTATCATCCCTACTTGGAGGAGTTCTTACGGGAATCGGCGTGGGAATGCTTTTAAGTAAGCAATCTTCCGTAGGAGGTACAGATACTATAGCTAAAGTCATATGCAAATACGCCCACAAACCTGTTGGCAAAGTAATGATGAGCTTGGATTTGTCCATAGTAATGCTTACCTGTTTTGTCTTTGGTATAGAAAAAGCTCTATATGGTGTGGTCACAGTATATTTAATTGGAAGAGTGGTGGATATATATATCAAGGGCTTTACCGATTCCAAATCCGTATTTATAATTTCAGATAAAACCGAAGAAATCAATAATTTGATTTTGACCAGACTTCACGAGGGCACTACCAAAATCGAGGCAAGAGGCGGATACACAGATGACAAACGCGATATACTGATGTGCCTTGTAACAAATACAGAGCTGGTTAAACTTAAGAAAATAGTAAAAGAAGTTGATATAAATGCTTTGGTTTTAATACAAAATTCCTATGAGGCCTATGGAAAGGGATTTGGTACTGCTTAATCAGAGTCTATATATTTGTATATTAAATGGACAGAAGTGGACTTGTGTCCACTCTTTTTATTTTAAATTATCCTAACATTATAAAAATCTTCAATTTAAAACCAGGCTTTTTTTAAAGACCTTATTCCATTTCCCATCTCTTCAAAACTCAGATGTCCATATCCCATCAACACCATATTATGTTTTTTATAATTATTTTTATCAAAATAGTAAAAGGATACAGGATAGACTTTGACCCCCTTTTCCAGGGCTGCATTTATCAATTCCGACTCATCCAGCTTGTTTTTTACCTGAAGTACAACGTTGAGCCCTGCTTTCTCGCCATAGACGGCAGCATTTTCTCCAAATTCATTTTTTATACAATCTATAAGAAACTGCTGTTTTCTAGCATATATATTTCTCATTTTCCTGAGATGGGCTTCAAATAATCCTTTTCTCATAAATTCTGCAATTGTCAGCTGATGAATTTTGGATGCAGTTTGATTTATAAAGCTTCCTTTTTCAATAAAAAGATTCATTATGCTTTCAGGTAAAATCATGTATCCAACATGCATTCCTGGAAAAAGAGTTTTTGAAAAAGTTCCAAGATAGATCACTCTATTTTCATTATCCAGGCTTTGAAGTGAAGGTATTGGATTTACATTATATCTAAATTCGCTGTCATAATCATCCTCAATAACATATCCACCGCATCTATCAATAAAATTGAGAAGTCTTATGCGGCTTGAGACAGGCATGATCATACCCATGGGATGCTGATTGGACGGTGTTACATATATCAACCCTGGAACTGTTTCAAGGCCTTCAAGTTTTTTTATATCCATTCCGGACTGCGTTAATTCAACAGGCTCTATGTTATATCCATACCATTCAAAAACCTTTCTCACAGGAGAAAAGCCCGGTTCTTCAAAAGCAACGTTCCTATTACAACGCTCACTAAGCAGGTCACATAATATAGCCATCAAAGTCTGTGTCCCCGCACCTACAATTATCTGTTCAGAACAGCAGGCCACTCCTCTTGAACTTTTGACATAATCTGCAATCTGATTTCTTAATTCAAATTCACCTCTGGGATCCGAATAGGTCAATATGTCTATATTTTCTTTTTTCATAATACCCTGCTCAATTTTTCTCCAGCTTGCAAATGGAAAACTGCCGTGATCCACCGAGCCGGGTTTAAAATTACAGGGATATGCTCTATCATCTATATGAATACTTCTCAACGGTTTAAGCTTTAAGGGTATATTTTCTCTCTTGACGGTTTTTATCTGCTTATCTATAGCTTCCACATAATAACCACTGCCCTTTCTACTATAAACATATCCTTCACACAGCAGCTGGTTATAAGCCTCCTGAACTGTATTTCTGCTGATACAAAGCCTGTTCTTAAGCTGTACTATAGATTCCAGCCTGTCGTCTTTTTTAAGTATCCCTTCCAGTATAGCTTTTTTGTAGCATCCATATATCTGGATATACAGCGGTTTTTTACTGTCCTTTTCGATGAACACCGGTATTTCCATAAAATCATCCCCATAATTTTTATAAAAATTATACCTTTTTACAGTAACAATTATATAGTAATATTGTATCAAATATATATCACATGTAAAGGAGATCGTTTTATGATAAAAGAAATATTGTTACTTGGAAATGAGGATCTATACAAAAAAAGTCTTTCTGTTGAGAAGGGGGAAATGGATGCAGTAGAGAAGACTGTTTCGGATTTGCATGATACCTTAATTGATTTCCGCAAAAAATATAATGCAGGAAGAGCAATTGCAGCTCCGCAGATTGGAATATTTAAAAGGCTGATATACATGTATATTCACAGGCCCATGGTTTTTATCAATCCCATACTTAAATTTGACAATAACCAGATGATGGAAGTTATGGATGATTGCATGTCCTTTCCAAATCTGCTGGTAAAAGTCAAACGCTATAAAGAATGTACCGTGATGTACAAAGATATAAATTTCACGGATAAAACAATAAAATTTCAAGGAGATCTATCAGAACTGATACAGCATGAATATGATCACCTGGATGGAATACTGGCAACAATGAGAGCTATAGACAACAGATCCTTCTATCTAAAAAACAAAGGAGTATAAGAAATTATGAAAAAAATAGGAATTCTGGGCGGAATCAGTTCCGCCTCCACAATTCAATATTATAAAACCATACTTGATATGTACTATAAAAAATTCTCGGATTACTATTACCCTGAAATAATAATCAACAGTTTGAATTTTCAATATTTTACGGATTTAGAAAATGAGCATAAAACCTCTGAATATATAAATTATATAATAAACGGTATAAACAGCTTACAAAAATCCGGTGCCGATTTCGTCATAATGGCTGCAAACTCCCCCCACTCAGTATTTCACAGTATAAAGCAGCAAATAGATCTGCCTGTGCTGAGTATTGTGGATGCAGCTGCTGAAGAATGCAGCAGACTTAAATTGAAAAAAGTATTATTGACAGGGATAAAGTACACCATGCAAAGCTCCTTTTATCAAAAGGGATTTGAATCCTTCGGCATAGAGGTATTGACCCCGTCAGAAAAACATCAGGATAAAATAAACTCAATAATTTTCAGTGAACTTGTTTTAAATAGGGTAACGGAAAATACCAGAGAAAATTTCAGGGAAATCTTGTCCAGCTATGATGTGGATGGTGTAATTTTAGGCTGTACCGAATTACCCTTGCTTCTAAATCAGAAAGATATGAAACTCCCACTGATTGGCACCCTCAAGCTTCACTGTAAAGCGGCATTATCATACGCTTTAGCAGAATCCTAGACTGCTTGGAGTTATCTCCAAATCGCGGCCAAAAGTACATTTATCTCATTGTGAACTACCACCACTTATAGAAGTGGATGGCTTCTTAGTCAATATTCCTAATGGAACAAGTTTACCTAAGCTCTAAAGGTCGAACCAACCTCAGTGTATTACCAAAATTATATGGCTAATTTCAGCAGATTTTTGCTGGCGTTTATATCCCTGTCATGGTATGTGCCGCATTTAGGACAAGTCCATTCCCTGAGTGCAAGATTTTTTACTTCTCTATTTTTATATCCACAAACTGAACACAATTGACTACTTGCATAATTACCGGGTGCCACTATTATTTTTCTGCCGTACCATCCAGCCTTGTATTCCAGCATTCTTCTGAATTCACTCCAGCTTGCTTCGCTTATTGCCTTTGCCAGCCTGTGATTCTGCTGCATATTTTTAATTTTTAAGTCCTCAATAACTATAGATTGGTTTTCTCTGATTAGTTTTATTGATAACTTATTTAAGAAATCTGCCCTTTGATTCACTATCTTCTCGTGTAATTTAGATAATTTTAATCTAGTTTTTTTTCTGTTATTACTTCCTTTTTTCTTCCTTGATAGGTCCCTTTCAAGTTTGACAAGTATATCTATATCTAAATACCCAAAAGATTTGCTACTTTTGCTTCATTGAATCCCACCAGGTATTCGCCATTTATCACTATAACTGGAACAGATCTGTATCCCTTTGCCATAAGTTGTTTTCTGGCATCTGGATCCGTAGTTATATTGTGTTCTGTAAAATCTATATTATGCTTTGTAAAAAACTCTTTTGCACTATGGCAGTATTGACAGGTACTGGTTGTAAATATATCAACCTTACTCATGAAATCATCTCCTTGTAATATTTCCATTTCAGATCTATAATATCATATTTGTCAGAATCTATCAACACACTTAATAATAATTATTATTAGATATTAGCTTCACTTTTGTGGTATTTAAATATTTCCAATATCTTAACTTAAACTTAACCTTCAATTTAAAATAATTAATGAAATTTAATAGATTACGGCACTTTACGATATATAATATATATGAATGTACATAGGGGAGATGGAATAATGAAACATAAAAAAATATCCAGTAAAAAGAGGAAAAATATACTAATACTTTCAGTATCAATTCTATTTTTATTTTCTCTTGGATTTATTTCTGGAGCAAGCGTGTCTTACAAAAAATCAAAAACTGTGGCAGCCAACAATATTTCTAGTTCACCCAGCAATATTTCTAATTCAACTAAGAGCTCTTCCACAGAATCTCAAAAATACATGAATAAAAGGGAAAGTAAGGTACAAACTTTTAATTCAAAGGATTTAAGCAATTTTAACCCTTATAAATCAGATGGAAGAAAAGTGGTATATCTGACTTTCGATGACGGACCTTCTTCAAATAATACACCTAAAATACTGGCTGTATTGAAAAATTATAATGTAAAAGCTACATTTTTCTTAATCGGAGAAAATGCGGAACAAAATAAGAAACTCGTAAAAGAAGAAGCTGCAGAAGGGCATGCGATTGGGAACCATACCTATTCTCATAATATGAGGTATATATATTCAGATCCAAAAGTATTTATAAGCAATATTAAAAAATGTGATGAAGTGTTAAAATCCATTTTGGGCAGTAATTATAATTCAAAGCTTATACGGTTTCCGGGAGGATCTTTCGGCAGAAAACTGGAGCCATTTAGAGAAGAAGCAAAAAAAAATGGGTACCGATATGTCGATTGGAATGACTTAACTGGCGATGCTGAACATAACATAGTTCCTGTAGTAAACTTAATTAGTAAGGTTAAGCAGTATGCTAATCATGATCATTTGGTTATATTGATGCATGACGCACCCGAAAAGGTTACTACTGTACAAGCTCTCCCACAGATTATAGAGTATTTCCGTTCACAAGGGTATTCTTTTGATACGCTCTAAAGGACATTACTAAAAACAGGTAGTTTGGAACTACCTGTTTTTAAAAGCAATTTAAGATAAAATATTATCTTTTATATAAATCTCTCAATTTCTGAAATGCACTAAAAGATCTTTTTATCATCTCTGGGTCAACACAATAAGATATTCTTACATATCCTTGGCATCCAAAATCATCTACCGGCACGATGAGAAGGTTGAATTTCTTTGCATTCTCAGAAAAATTAACTGCATTTTCTTCTAGTGACTTTATAAACAAATAAAATGCGCCATCTGGTCTAACACATTGATAATCCATTTTACTAAGTCCATCATATAACAATTTTCTGCTTTAAGCTGACAATTAAATCTGCTGTTCATATAATCAGCTATACCTTTCCTCACTTCAAAATCTCCCTGTGCAGAAGTATAACCATGAATTTCATCTGACCTTTTTGTTTCCAACAAATTTATTATAGCTTCTCTTACACATTTCGGTGCTGGAACAGTTGGATTTCCAATACTGAAGTCAAACACATTTTCTTTCCCAACAATTGCAGCCTGCTGCTTTCCATACTCAAATAGCTCTCTGATTACAGAGCGTTTTGCTCCTAATTCATACATCTCTTTTGATACCATTATCATATCACTCCTTTTAAACGGCCTAATAGCCAGCGGCCTGCAAAATTTCACAAGCGTTAATTGACCAAATTTTTAATCCAAATCATATTCTCTGGCATCTTCTTCACCTTTTAGCACTCTAAGTGTAAGTGTACCCAATGCCAAAGCTTCCATTTCATTCTCACCAGGCATAATTTCTACCGGTGCAATAAATTCCACTCTTTTTTTTATCCAGGTAGTCAGCATATTTGAATATGCTATACCACCTGTAATAATAATGACATCTACATTTCCCTCTACCACTGTTGCAAGCTCACCTATTCTCTTGGCAACTTGATAAGCCATAGCCTCATACACCAATTTTGCCTTTTGATCTCCACTGTCAATCATTTTTTCAACTTTTCTAGCGTCATTTGTATTAAGATAATCCTTTAATCCACCATTCCCCCTAAGCTTTTTATGCATGGTTTTTTTATTAAACTTTCCAGAATAGCAAAGGTCTATAAGCGCCTTGCAGGGAACTTTCCCAGCTCTTTCAGGGGAAAATGGTCCATCATCATCAGGCATTACATCAACCATTCGCCCTCTTTCATGAACACTTAACGATATTCCGCCGCCTAAATGGGCAACAATAAAATTCATGTCTCTGTATTTTTTTCCATACTTTTTTGCAGTTTTCATTGCCATTGCTCTTGAGTTTAACGCATGACTAGTACTTTCCCTTGGTATATCCGACATACCTGATATACGGGCTATGTCTCTCAACTCATCCACCCTGACTGAGTCATATATATAGGCCGATACTCCAATGGAATTTGCTATCTCATAAGCAATTAGTGCTCCTAAATTTGAAGCATGCTCCACTACTGGTTTATTTTTTAACCTATCCAGTATTGCTTTATTGACTATATAAGCTCCCGACTTTACTTTTGGAAGCATTCCTCCTCTTCCCACAACTGCATCTAATTCATGAACTTCATATTCTCTTTCTTTTAAAAACGAAAGAACGACTTCTTTTCTCATATCAAATTGATCTGCAACTTTATTATACTTTTCAATTTCCTCAACTGGGTGTTCCAGTGTTTCACATAATACTTCTTTTTCATCTTCATATAAAGCTATTTTTGTAGAAGTAGAACCAGGGTTAATTGCCAATATTTTATAACTCATTTTTTATCTAGTTACGAATATCATGATAAGACGTAACTATACTCCTTTCTTGGTAGGTATAATTAAAATTGATCTGCTAATTTCATCCCTGTATCAATAAATTTACTATTTAAGGGCTGCCGCAGACAATACCAGAGATAGGTACTTTTCTTCAGCAGAGGAGCCTCTTGATGTTAAAACAATGGGAACTTTGGCCCCCACAATAAATCCTGCCATTTTTGCACCTGCAGAACATAGTAGAGATTTTCCCAATATATTTCCTGCTGTGATATTAGGAGAGATTAAAATATCTGCATCTCCTGCCACAGGGCTATTGTAACCTTTTAATTCAGCTGATTTCTTGCTCACAGCTAAGTCATAAGAAATAGGCCCTTCTACAATGCAATTTTTGATTTTTCCGTTTTTATTCATTTCCTTTAACAGACCTGCATCAACAGATTCGGGCATTTTAGGATTGACCTTTTCAACAGCGGCTAAAACGGCAACCTTGGGATTTTCATATCCCATAGTAATAAGTGTGTTAACAGCATTTTCAATAATTTGCCTTTTCTCATCCAAATTTGGGTACATCATCATTCCACCATCTGTAGTTACCATTAACTTGTGATAGCTAGGCACTTCATTAAAAACAAAATGAGACATGACATTTCCTGTTTCAAGTCCTTTTTCTTTATTTACTACCGCTCTTAAAATATCCGCAGTCTGGATTTTTCCCTTCATAATAAAATCTGCTTTATTCTGATGTATAAATTCTACAGCCTTCTCTGCTGCAGCATTGTCATTTTCCACATCAATAATCGCACTATTATCTAACTTCTCTTTTAAATTGTCTAAAACTTTCTTTATTTTCACCTTATCACCTATTAATATAGGTTCTACAATATTATTTCTTTTTGCTTTAAATACAACCCTTAAGGTGTGTTCATCCTGTGCAGCAACTACTGCTGCCCTTCTTTTTTCTTGGAAACCCTGAACATTTTTGATCAGTTCTGTAAAATTCTTAAATATCATGTTTTTCCTCCTCCAACTCTTGTACAAAACATTCCTGACATACTATTTTACGATAATTACAATGAGCAAATATTATGCCAGCGTTCAAGCTTGTTACTAATTGGTATTTTAACCTTAAAAAAATTACAAAAAACTGATAAAAGGGTTAATAGGTACTTATTATTTAACCCTATTAACCCTTTATATATTAGATACTCCTCTTTCCCATCATTTATCATTTTCCAGAACATTCACATAAAAATCCTCAGCATTTACATCTTTTTTTAAAAGTCCCTGTTTTTTAAGCCAGTTTATATTGTTCTGCCATACGCCTTTATCCTGACTCAGAAAAGGCTCATTTTTTGATTCCATCTTAGGCAAAAGTATACTCAAACTTTTCTTTTCAACAGCTTCCTTAAGAGGAAAACTGCCTTTTTGTTGATTGTCCATGAGTATTTTCAGGGCCTCATCCGGATTATTTTTGGTATACTCAAATCCCTTCTGGGCGGCCTTCATAAATTTTTTAATGGTTTCAGGCTTTTCCTTTAGAGTTTTATCGCTGGTTACAAGTACTTCTTCATAATAATTTGGGACTCCATATTTGGAAGGATCAAAATAATTTACAGGATGATTTTCATTTTCCATCATGAGAACTTCATGATTTATAAGTCCACCTGTAGTGGCATCTACTTTTTTAGTTACCATGGATGACAGAAGATCAAATCCTACATCCACCATCTTAACAGTATCCGGATTTCCACCATCTTTTTTAACCATGGTCTTTACGTACTCGGTATTCAGCGGATTCCCTGAATAGCCCACGGTTTTTCCCTGAAGATCCTTAGGTGAATTTATATTATTTGACTTCAGTGCTATTATAACATTCAAAGGTGTATGTACTACCGCTCCAACAGATTTTACAGGTACTCCCTGGTTAGCTCTTGCAATTACAAGATCCGGCTGATAGTAAATCCCAAGTGTCGCCTTTCCTGCTGCTGGAAGAGTGAGTGGATCTGTAGGATCCGACGGAAATTTTATATTCACTTTAAGTCCTTCCTCTTTAAAATACCCTTTCTCAATAGCTGCATATATAAAACTGTGTATGGCGTTTGGATACCAGTCAAGCACCAAATCCACGTTTTCAAGCTGTCCATTGCCATTTTGTGATGATTTACTGCCGCACCCTGCTAAACCCACCAACATTAAGACTGACATTATAAAAGCTAAGATCTTTATTTTCCTCAAATTTCATTCCTCCCCTTTACTATTTTATTTTCGAGTATGCTTATAATTTTAACCATAATCAATGCGACTACAGACAATATTACAATAGGTGCAAAAACCCCAGCACCGTCCAGCTGTGTCATCATTCTCTTACTAAAATATCCAAGTCCTGCCTGGGCTCCCAGCCACTCACTTATGGCTGCACCTACCACACTCAATGGTACTGCTATCTTAAGGGCGGAAAAGAAGTAAGGAAGTGATGCTGGAAACTTCAATTTTATAAATATATCTCCTTTGCTGGCACCATAGGTAAACAGAAGTTCCTCCATATCCCTCCTAGTGGAACGAAGTCCGTCATATACATTTATGGTTATTGGGAAAAAAGTTATGAGTATGGTTACCAGCACTTTGCTCCATATGCCATATCCAAACCACAGCACAAATATAGGAGCAAGTGCAGTTATGGGCACTGTCTGCGTTACAATTACAATAGGATAAAGAGCTCTCTGTACTCTTTCACTTATATTCATAGCCGCAGCAAGAAGAACCCCAAATACTATGGATATTCCAAGCCCTTCAAAAGTCACAGCAAGGGTAGCCGGCAAATGTACCAAAAATAAGATGTCCTTCAGCTCCCATATTTTTTTCACAATTGCTGTAGGAGATGGGAGGATGTACATAGCATCTATATATCTGGCAATTGCTTCCCAGACTGCAAAAAACAACAGGCATATTATTATGGAGGATCTGTATTTTTTCACAACCTTATCCCCCTTTTAAGTTCTTCTATAAGCTGTGCCTTTATCCTCAAAATATCAGGATTGTCAAGCATATCTCTTGTTCTGGGATAGTTTAAATCAACCTTTATTTCCTTAAATTTTCTTATAGGACTTCCATCTGTTACAAATATTCTTGTAGACAAAAAAAGTGCTTCCTCCACATCATGAGTTATAAACAATACAGTCTTGTTTAATTTGGACCACTTATCCAAAAGCCATTCCTGCATAGAGAGTCTTGTTATTGCATCCAGTGCACTAAAGGGCTCATCCAAAAGGAGCAGTTCTGAGCCTGTAAGAAGAGTTCTTGTAAAGGCTACCCTCTGGCGCATACCTCCGGACAAATCCCTGGGATATTTATCTTTATATTTTTCCAGGCCGAAACTTTGCAGCATTTCTTCTGCCTCGTTCCTGACCCTTTTCATATCTCCACCTTTGATCTCAAGGGGCAGTGAAGAATTTTGAAGTATGGTTCTCCAGGGTATTAAAAGATCATTCTGAGGCATATATCCTATGTAGCCCTTTCCCAAAACGTTTATATTTCTGCCCTCTAAAAATATATCTCCTTCAAAAGGTCTCTCCAATTTGCAGATAAGCCTGAACACAGTGCTTTTTCCGCATCCGCTGGGACCCACTATACTTATGAACTCCCCTTTATCTACTCTGAAACTCAAACTTTTTATTATAAAATCCGGGTCTTCATCATATTTAAAGCTTATATTTTTAAATTCCAGCACAATTACATCCTCCTGTCATAGCCATATCCCAAAACATACTTTCATATTTACTGGTATTTATAAAAATTTCTTTCAATCTCTCAAATTTCTTTTCCGATATATCTGCAGTCAACTGATCAAACAGTTCAATCAGCCACCTCGTTTCCCTTTCGTAATCTTCTGAAGAGTACCCCCTTATCCACTGTCCATAAAATTTATCTTCCACGGCTCCCTCTATTTTACTCAGTCTTTTACCAATCAAAAGATAACTCCACATACAGGCTAGAAGGGAAGCTGTTAAATCCATCAGATCTCCCATCTGCGACACTGACAGCATGTAATTTGTATAGGAAATATTTTCAATGGCAGCTTCGGTATTCTCTATATTCTCTTTTCTTATGCCCAATCTTTTCATATAATTTCTATGTATATTCATCTCTCCATTCAATATATTGTCCACCATCTTCGAGAAACCCCGCATGATACTCTCATCTTGGGCTTTAACTATTCCAAGTGCATATACTTTTACATAATCCAGAAGATATATATAATCCTGAATCATGTAAAATTTGAATTTCTCCACATTCAAACTTCCATCTGCTATTCCCCTTATAAAAGGATGCTCGTAATAAGAATCCCATATAACCTTTACACTATCATATAATTTTATAGATGTTCTCATACAATCCCGCCTTTTCAATTCACAATGCACAATTATTCTCATAAAAAAGGTACAAACTTTTAAAAAAATGTTTGTACCTTTATCGACTAAATTATATTGCAACCTCTTCCTACGCTGGCATTGACCAGATCAGGTACAACTAGGGTCTAAGGATTCAATCCTCACTCTCAGCCGGTAACACCAGCACCCCTGGGATATATAAAACTATTTAATTTTATATATTGCACAGACACCAATTATATTACTACAATAATTGAAATTAATCAATATTTCCGTCGTATTTACTCTAGCGAATAAATTACATTACCTAGTTCTCTGGCTTCTTCTTTATCATGAGTCACCATTATAACTGTTCTTTTATTTTCCCTGTAAAGCAATAAAAACTTCTCTATTATGTCACCCTTTAACCTATTATCCAGGCCCTTAAAAGGTTCATCCATCAGGAGCAGATCACTTCTATAGGCAAAAGCTCTGGCAAGTGCAACTCTTCTCTTCATACCTCCACTTAATTCCCCGGGAAATTTATCTCTGCAATCTGACAGTTCCACCATATTTAAAAATTTATTTACAGTCGATTCTATTTCATCTCTATTCATTACAGATTTTAGTACAAAAGCCACATTTTCATATACTGTCAAATGGGAGATAAGCCTATCTTCCTGAAAAACATAAGACAATCTATCGCTTTTCAAATATACCTGTCCATCATAATCTTTTTCAATTCCACTTATAATATTTAAAAGAGTGGTTTTCCCACAGCCCGAGGGTCCAAATATAACTGTAATTTTGTCCTTTAAAAAGCTAAGATTTAAGTTTATAAACACAGGAAGTTTCCCATAGGATTTGTTCAAATTTTTAATTATAACTTCATATTTACCATCATCTTTCATATAAACGTCCTCTTTGATAAATAATACTTAAATATCTTTTCGAAAGCAAAACTCAGTATTACAACTACAATAGTCCAGGCAAACAGTTCAGGGGTCTCAAGTGTGTTCTTCGAATTCAAAAGATTCAATCCTATGGAGTAATTAGGTGTACTCAATACCTCTGATGCCACCGAAACTTTCCATCCAATTCCAAGACACATGAGTATACCTGATACAACATAATTTTTTATACTTGGAAGATATATATCTTTTAATAAGTATTTTTTCTTAACCCTATACACACTCGCCATTTGAATTAAATTTTTGTCCACCGACTTTATTCCCTGAATTACATTCGTATATACTATTGGAAAACATATTAAAATAGCTGTAAAAATAACTACATAGGATGAAGTAAACCAAATTAAAGCTATAATAATTATAGACATAACGGGAGTCGCTTTCATGGTAATTATAATGGGATCCAGAATTTCCTCTATAAATTTATTCAAACCTGCGGCTACTCCCAGCACAATGCCTACAATTATGGATATTAGGATTCCTGAAATCACCCTTATTATGCTATTAAAAACACTTTTCCAGAAATAAATTCCCTTCGCCAGAATAAAAAGTGTTTTTATAACTTCAAAAGGTGATGGCAAAATAAGGGGATTATTTATAAAAAGAGAGCAGAGCTCCCATATAAACAGCCAAAACAATAGTATGCATGATCTTCTAATTGTCCTTGTCTCCAATGTAATAGAAATTTTCATCTGGTACCTTTCCTCCAACAGATTTTGGATCACTGTCATATAAAACTTCATAAAACTTCTGAAGAATTTGTTTTCCATCTTTGGCATTTATAAATACTATATTGCTGCCTGGGATAGCCATTTCAGCCACTTTAGTTTTTGGTATTATGCCATATTTTTCAATAAGCTTTCCTGCCTCTTGCTTATTGGAATTTACAAAATTCACAGATTCCTTATATTTATTTAAAAAATTATCTAGATCTTTTCCCCTTTTATCTATAAAAGATTTTCTAAAGACAACAGTACCCATAGCCAGCTTACTCTGTCCATTGGAGGCCTTATCCCATTCCTTAGTAAGATTTATGGGGACTTGCAAACTACTGTCTTTCATCTTTGTAGTAGTTACAAAAGGCTCCGGAAGTACTGCCAAATTTACTTTTTTAGATGCCACTGCTGCCGCCAGATCGCTGTGATTCATCTTATAGTCAACAATTACGTCCTTCCCTGGTTCCAGACCGTTTTTTCTCAATATGTAGTTCAATATGAATTCAGGAGTAGCACCTTTATCACTTGAATAAATGGTTTTCCCTCTTAAATCCTCTATGCTCTTTACTGTACTGCCATTTTCAACAATATATAAGACACCTAAAGTATTTATTCCAACTAGTCTCACTGCACCTTTAGTTTTATTATATAAAATAGAAGCCAAGTTAGAAGGGACTGCTGCCCCGTCTATCTCTCCATTTATAAGTTTTGATGTTATCTGATCCGGTGAATCATATAAGGTTATGCTGTAATCCTGCTTATCTTCCATAAGTTTTGCCATTCCCATCCCGGTAGGGCCCTTCAAAGCCGCAATTTTAATTGCCTGTTTTTTAGGCTCAGATGAAGTACTGTCGGATCCATTGGAACAACCTGCTGCAAATAAAGTTGATACTATAAGTACTAATGCCATAATAAATACACTTATTTTCTTTTTCATAAAAATCCCCCTTAAACAATATAATTTTGTAAACATAGTTACTATTCTTTACTTTATTATAACATTATTTTTAAATTCCAATTACAGTGAAGTGCTAAAATTAAAAATAGAGAATTAAATAACCAGTAAAGGAAAAATTTGTTGTTGACATAATAATATTATTATATTACAATATGTTTATTAGCAATTCATGGCAGTAAATAGTGATAATATCGTGATGATTTGAAAAACTCTTAATTTCATAGCTGTAAATTCATATCTTAAACTGGTCTTTCTACTATATACAGAAGACTCAGCAATAGTTATAAATGCTACCTGAAGATACTATTCATGAATATTATATGCTTTCCATTAATATATACAATTATATGTGATAATTTAAATTTACTTGATAGATAACATTCTTTATAAAATAAGAGTGTTTATTCAATATAAGAAATTTAATTAACATAAGGGAGGAATCAACATGAAAGCATTACTTTTAGCTGGGGGTAAAGGTACCAGACTAAGACCTCTAACAAACAAGTTGCCAAAACCCATGGTTCCAATTATGGGAAAACCGCTTATAGAAAGGGTGATAACAAAGTTAAAGGAAGCTGGAGTAACTGAAGTAGTCCTGAGTACGTGCTACAAATCAAATTACATTAAAAATTATTTGGATAATGGTTCAAAATTAGGAATAAAAATAGATTATGTATCTGAGGATATTCCCCTGGGCACAGGCGGTGCCATAAAAAATTCCGAAAAATTTTTTGACGATACTTTTATAGTTTTAAATTCTGATATAGTAAATAACATATCCTACAGAGAGCTTGTACGATATCATAAAAAAAAGAAAGCCTCAGTTTCCATAGCTATGACAAAGGTTAAAGATCCTTCTCAATATGGAGTAATAGAATTTGATAAAAATAATTATATAAATGCTTTTAAAGAAAAACCTAAAGAAGGGGAAACAGATTCAAAATGGATAAATGCTGGAGTCTATGTATTTGAACCAGATGTCTTTAAAGAAATTCCAAAAAACAAAGTGGTTTCTGTAGAAAAGGACGTTTATCCTCTATTACTTAAAAAACATTACAAAATGGCTGCTTATAAATACAACGACTATTGGATTGACATTGGAACTTTGAAGAAATATATACAGGCACATATAGATATACTTCACAGCAGCTGTGAAAAATTTATAAAAAACAATAATATTTCAGATATAAAGAACATAATCTTTAAAAGTAAAAATGTAAAAATACATCCAAATGCAAAAATAATAGGACCGGTGTTTATTGGCAATAATTCTATTATAGACTCCAATGCCCAAATAGGCCCTTACACCGTTATAGGAAACAATTGTCTAATAGACCAAATGAGCACCATAAGTAGAAGTATACTTTGGGATAGAATAAAAATAAACGAGAATGTAAATATAACAAATTCTGTAATAGGCTCAGATTGCATTATAGACAAATATTGTAACCTTCTCAATACAGCCTATGTTTCAAAGGATTATGATAATAATCTGCTTGCTATATAAGAAAACTAAAGAGGTGATACCATTGGATAAAAACATAATTTTTTTAAGTACTTATCCACCCAGGGCATGTGGAATAGCTACTTTTACTGCTGATTTAATTAAAAATCTGGGAGATGCATTTCCCTCTAACAATTATAAAATAGCTGCTGTCAATGACGAAAATTATAAATATGGGAATGACATATGGTTTACTGTAAATCAATTTGATAGAAAAACCTATATACATCTTGCAAATTTGATAAATAATTCCGATACGAATCTAGTTGTAATAGAACACGAGTATGGAATATACGGTGGAGACTGCGGGGAGTATTTACTGGATTTTATTAGGGGCTTAAAAATTCCTTTCATAACAACTTTTCACACCATACTGTCAAATCCAAATGAAAAGCAGAGGGAAATACTTAAAATACTGGGCGGTAAAAGCAAAAAAATTATTACCATGGGAGAAAATTCCATAAAAATTTTAAATCAAGTATATGATATACCGGAAAATAAAATCATAGTAATACCCCATGGAGTACCGGATATTACTGTAGAAAATAAAGATGTTTTAAAGAGGAGTTTGGGGTATGATGGCAGAAATATCATAAGTACTTTTGGGCTCTTAAGCTCCGGAAAAGGTATAGAATACGGCATAGAAGCTATAAATCAAGTGGTTAAAACCCATCCTGAAGTGCTTTATCTAATACTTGGTCAGACTCATCCTTGTGTAAAAAAAGTTGAGGGAGAAGCTTATAGAAACAAGCTGCAGAATTTAGTTTCAAAATTTCATATAGAGAACAACGTAAAATTTGTTAACAAATATCTTACCAAGAGAGAAATAGTACAGTATTTAACTTTATCAGACATATATATGACACCATATTTGGCAAGTGAGCAGGCCGTAAGTGGTACACTGGCCTATGCTGCTGGATATGGAAAAGTAATAGTATCCACTCCCTATAGATATGCAGAGGAAATGTTAAATGACAATAGGGGAATACTTGCAAAATTCAAGAATTCAACTTCCCTAGCCCAGGCTATAACATATTTACTAGACAATCCAACAGTCATGAGAAACATGGAAAAAAATATGTCTAACTTAGGTAAAAAAATGAAATGGCCCTATGTTGCAAAACAATATGAAAATTTATTTTTAAATACAATTAAAGCTAGTAAAATTACAAAACAGGTGGTGTAAATTACATGCGTATTTTTGAGGAGGAACATTCAATACCTATTTTTATAATGACTGATGATACTGGAATTATTCAGCACAGTGTATTTTCAGCGCCAGATCCAAATTCCGGTTATACTACAGATGACAACTCGAGAGCTTTAATTGCGGCTGTAATGCTCTATGAAAAATTCAAAAGTAAAAAATATTTAAAATTAATCTTCACATATACTTCCTTTTTATTATATGCTCAAAACAAAAAAGGAACTTTTAAAAATTTCATGGATTATAATAGAAACTTCATGGAAGAAGAAGGATCTGAAGACTGCTTTGGAAGATGTTTGTGGGCACTGGGATATACCTTTAAATCAAAAGGTGTACCAGAATCCATAAAATCTGCAATTTTAACTATGATATATAGGGCGATTCCCAATATATCTTCATTAACTCACATGAGAGGAAAAGTTTATTCCCTGCTGGGACTAAATCTTATTTACAAAGCTCTTCTGGAGAAAAAACACTCTTCAATAAGTAACGAGCTTCTAGATAAGTATTTGAATGGCATTGAAATTGTAGAGGTCAACAATACCCCAATAAGAAGCACGGACGATCTAATTGATATTTTAAAAAACGAGATAGTAGAAATATGTCAATACCTTATGGATAATTTTCAAACTCATTCTGAAAATTCCTGGCATTGGTTCGAGAATAGCTTAACTTACGGAAACGCCATACTTCCCTTGAGTTTATTAAAAAGCGGAAGCACTTTAAATAACAAGAGCTATTTGGATACAGCAATTGAGTCTTTAAATTTTTTAGAAAAACTCTGTTTTGCAAAAGATTATTTCAAACCTATTGGCAGCAATACCTGGTTTAAAAAGGGAGATGCAACTCCCTCCGAATTTGACGAACAGCCGCTAGAGGCATGTGGAACATGTATCATGTATACAGAAGCCTATAACATATTCAAAGATCAAAAATATCTGGATAAAGCCTATGCCTGCTATGAATGGTTTCTTGGAAAAAACTCAAGCGGCAAAACTCTGGTAGATGAATTCACTCATGGAAGCTATGATGGAATAATGAAGAACCATGTAAATTTAAATGAAGGTGCTGAAAGCGTGCTTGCAAAAATAATAACTGAACTCACTCTGGACATTTTGCAGTAATAAGCATTTATTTGTAGTTAATTGACAACATAATCTACAAACAAATAACCGCCAGCTTTTGATTTAAAGTATGATCAGAAGCTGGCGGTTATTTGTTATACAATGGCTGTCATTATCTACTTATACACCTTTCCGAGCTCATCAGCAGTAAGTATTGCCGAATAGACATCTTCTTTTGTAACTTCAAATGGCATATTTCCCATAGTATCATTCTTATCGCAGGAAATCTCCGCCACTTTCATTATATCCTCCTCATTTATTTCATTGATTCCCAGATCCGCCAAAGTAATTGGAAGCCCGACTTCAACACAGAAATCCATTACCTCTTCTATTTCTTCCATAGGGCTATTTTCTAAAACCAGTTGGACTAAAGTACCAAAGGCAACTTTTTCTCCATGGTATAGACTATGACACTCTTTGATTGCTGTAAATCCATTGTGAATAGCATGGGCAGCTGCCAAGCCGCTGCTTTCAAATCCAACTCCACTCAAATAAGTGTTTGCCTCAATTATGTTTTCCAGTGCCTTTGTAGGTACTTTATTTATAACAGATAATTTAGCTTTAAGTCCATCTTCCAATAATGTATCATAACACAACCTCGAAAGTGCAAAAGCAGCCTTTGTAGCTTTACCCCCTGCCATAGTAACCGCTCCTGATCTAACGCAGGCTCTGGCTTCAAAATAAGTTGCCATAGCATCCCCCATTCCTGAAACAAGAAGCCTCACTGGGGCTTTTGCCACTATTGATGAATCTACGAGTACCATATCTGGATTTTTGGGAAGTACTAGGTATTCACTAAATACACCTTCATCTGTATATATCACAGAAAGCGCACTGCAAGGTGCATCAGTAGCTGCTATAGTTGGAACTATTACAACTGGAGTGCCTGAATAATAAGCCACTGCCTTTGCAGTGTCAAATATCTTACCCCCGCCTATTCCAACTACAACATTGCTGTTATTCTGTTTTAATTTTCCCTGTAGTCTGTCTATCTCATTCTTAGAACACTCTCCATTAAAAGCTTCAAAATACAGCGAACAGTTTTTTCCTTTAAAGCTCTCCTCTATTTTCTCTTTCGTTCTCTTGATTCCATTTTCACTGGCTATTATAAAAAAGTTATCTCCAAGTTCCTTAACATAGCTAGCTATTCTATTGAGTTCTCCATTTCCCTGTATATATTTCCCTGTGGAAATGATAATTCTTGACATTTTTAATCACCCCTTTGATTACGGTTATTTTTAACAATCTATATATATTATATACCAAAATATATTTTTATAAAATACAGAAATTTTTGACTTTTTCATTTCAATGGATGAATACAAGATCTCAAGACTGCCTGCTATTGCACAAATATTTTATTCCTATCGACATAATTCGAAACTATGCTGTATACAAAATTCGTCATTTTCCTATGATGCATCTCTGAATAAGTACACACACCATCCTGTATCTCAAAAGGATAGGCCAGCAAAAGAGATCTGGGATTCAACCTTACCATATTTTTAAAATAATTTTTTGAAACCCTGAAAACCCCTATACTCACATCCTGTATTTTATTTGCCGGAATAACCCTAAAGGTCTCTTCTATACACTTTTTATAATATTTATCCCAATTTTCAACATACAATATGGGGTCAAAACATATTCTAACTCTCCACCCATTATCCAGCGCATTCTTAGCGGATTTCAACCTTGAATCTAAGTCTGGAGTACCTGCCTCATAGTTCCGAACAATTTCATTAGGCGAAATTGTCCATGCAAGTATCACATTATCCATGGGCTTAATATTTTCTATACTTTTAAAATTAGAGCTTTTAGTTCTAACTTCTATTTTTAAATTATCATTTTCCCCAACAAATTTCATCCATTTTTTCAAAAATCCTGTTATGCCTTCAAGAGCCATCATATCCGTATCATAGGATATACATATATATGCAGGATGTTTCTTTAAAATACAGCTTATCTGATAGAAAACATCCTCTATATTCACAAATACAACTATATTGGCCGAAGAATACATGCCCTGAAGGTAGCAGTATTCACAATTATACACACAATTCATTATGGATGATGTATAATAAAAATATTTGTTTCCAAAATCATCACAGACTTTAGCACCTTCATAAATTAAATTTCCATCATTATATGCCAATATCAATTTAGCAGACCTTTTCTGCACTGAAAAAGTTTGGTTGTGTCTGCAGAAAACATCTTTATAATGCTTTATCCTTATTATCTTTGAATTTTTTAGCTTTGAAAGAATGATTTTAGTATTTTCATGCTGAAGAACTCTATCTTCTACATAAATATGAGAAAACTTAGATAAATTTAAGTTGTTCTTCCAATTTGTCAAAATATATCTTCCTCTCTCCTTTGTTTTTACAGTAAATCTGGGTAAAAGGCTCAAGGGCAAGTAATAAATTATCATTTCTTATTTTATAGGATTTTGCCAATTTTTTAAGTTTCTGCTGCATAGACACCGACAAATTGAAATTACATGCAATTTCATTTATATAATTCATGTCGTTTTCATCCAATACATCGCTGGGCTCTGCACACCCACAGGCAATATCAAGTATCCAGCTGCAAATTTTCTCTAAATTTTCTTCAATCAAACCACTTGTTTTTTTTGACTCCGGTTCACTGTCTCCTAATTGTCCAGACACTATTTTCAAACAATAAATCCTATGAGGTGGCAGAAATATAGATACAGATTGAAAAAAAGCAGCTCCTTCTCCTTCTATATCTGCAATATCCCCTTTTAATTCCTCAAACCGCTCATTATTTAAAATTCCAGAACAGCTTTCCAGGCATCCTTCCTCAAAAGGGTGCCTAAATATCATATCAGGATAAAAATCTCTATTGGTGCCACTGTCCACTATCTTATTGCAAAGCACTGTGGCGCCTGTTTTTAAGTTCTTATTTTTACTTGCACACAGTCCTATATTTATAAAAGTATCATACTCAGTTATATCAAACTTGCCCGCAATATAAGCACAGGCACTGGCTATATTTAAAGCACCTCTTTTACTTATTATAACTGCAATTTCATCATTTTTAAAAACCTGAAATTTTTTTATAACATTATATTTTTTTAGAGAAAATTTCTTTATGAATGGCTCTGCCTCACAGTACAATGTTGTTGATATAAAAATCAAGATTCTTTCCTCCGATCTTTTATATTTGAGAATATGAGTTCTACAATATATGATAAAAAAGAACCCCAATAAATTCAAGGTTCTTTTTTACAAAATAAGCTAATTTAATTATTTATATTTTAAACTTATTTGTCTCTTCACTCAATTTATCTACAATATCATTAAGCTCGGATGCATATTTATCTACATTTTCCGAAGATGCATACATCTCCTCTGAAGAGGCAGATATTTCCTGTGAAGAGGCAGACGTTTCCTCAGAAACCGCAGTTACGGATTCAACTTTACTCAAAACGTCATCTTTTGATTTGACAGTTGCTTTCAAGGAATTATAAGTGTTTTCCAGAAGAGGCCTTATGTTCCCAACTGCATCCGATATTTTTTCAAAAGAGTTCTTAGCTACTTTTGCCGTACCCTCCTGATTTTCAACAAGGCCCTTTACCTTATCTGAAGTCGAAATTACATCTTTTGTTTCACTGCTTATGGACTGTATGATATGTTGTATCTGCTCCGTGGATTCCTTGGATTTCTCTGCCAGTTGTCTTACTTCTTCTGCCACTACTGCAAACCCTTTTCCCGCTTCTCCTGCTCTTGCAGCTTCTATCGCTGCATTTAATGCCAGCAAATTGGTCTGATCCAGTATTCCATTTATTACATCCGTTATACTTCCAACTTTTGATACACTGCTTCCGAGTCCATTTATCTTCTCAGAAACCACTCCAAAGGATTCTCTTACATCATTTATCGATTCTAGAAGACGATCTATCTGCTGCCTTCCTTCTCCCACTGCAGCATCAGCTGTATTTGAGCTCTCCTTAACCTCTGAAAGTTTACCATATATGTTCTGCAGCTCATCTGCCAGCCCTGCCATGCTGTTTGATATGCCTACCAAATCGTTTGCCTGCTGGGTAGTGCCTTTGGTTACCTCCTGTACTGCACTCGCTACATCATTTGCAGCCCCGGTCATCTGACCAGCATTTGTCTTCAGATCCGAAGACATTGAACTTACCTTCAGTGAATTATTCTTTATAGTTCCAATGGTATTTTTAAGACTTTCACTCATATTCTTAAAGCTATCTGCCAGTATTCCAATTTCATCATGGCTGTCCACTTTTATTTTAACATCCAAATCTCCCTCTGATATCTTTTTAGATACACCAACTAACTCCTCCAATGGTTTTGTTATGCTTCCGGATATTTTAATCAATATAAACGCACAGATAGCAAAAGCTATAATGGATAACACTGCAATTATTCCAATGATGTTATAAACAGCTTTATTGGCATTTTCCATTGAAATGCCTACATCTATGGCGCCAACTGTTTTTCCATCGACTTTTACAGGGTATATCACATCGTATACAGAAACTTGATTTTTATATTTAAATTTAGATGAGTAAGGCTTTCCATCTACTGCAGCAGTCTTGCTCCCTACGTTGTTTAGCTTGATTCCTATTCTGCTTTTATCCGTATGAGCTACTACCTTTAAATTATTGTCCATATAAAGTGCATATACTATGGATTCATCCTTGCCCAACATATTCACTATATTTTGCGGCTGCATTTCAGATGTTAAACTCTGTACTTTATTTGCCAGCACTCCTATCTGAATAATTCCACCATCTGCATTTTTTATAGCCCCATATTTATAATAATTGTCACCCTTAGTACTCTTCCTCATATCCTCCATGACAACATTCTGTCCACCCTTTAATATTTTATAAGAAGCATCTCCATCTTTATACACATAGCCCAAACTGGCAGGTAGATTTGAATATATTATTTTCCCCTTCGGATCTGTTACATTTATCTCATCTACTTGAAACTCTTTTGCCAGGACAGTTAAATAATTATTATTTATTTTATCTCTATTGTCTTTTATAAATCCTGCCAAAGTACTTATCCTGGTCTCTATAGAACTATTTAACGTTTCTACAGCATCTGCGTTACTGGTCATGCTGCTTGATATATGATTAGTAATCATTACCCCGTCAGTTTCCAACTGCGACATGACTTTACTTCTGGCTATCCATATCGATATAGATGCTATTAATACAATAACTACAGCTATTATAATCATAGGTGCAGACAAAATTTTGAATTTCAGATGAGTTCTTTGCTCATTATTATTTTCCATAACTGTTTACCCTCCTCTTTTGTATGTTATTATACATATGTGGAAAATTTTTGAATAAATTAGTCCTATTACAAGGTCTTTTTTGATACTTTTTTTATACTATTAAATAAATAATTAAATTGACAAAATATCCATGCTAATTATAGCATATTTTATAATAAAATCCAATTTATTCTTCTATCTATTTTATCCCTCTTCTTAAGTATCTCCGTATCTTGAAATTCCATTTTCCATAATCCTCACTGTACTCTTTCTTTACAATCTCTAGAAAATTATCAAGTACTCCCAATTTGCTCAATCCCTTCATAAGATGTCGAGGATAATCGCAATTCTTGGAATAATTATTTTTTGGATCTATCACTTTTATAGAAAAATCATCATCTAAATATAAATCCTTGCATCTTATATCCAATTTGGTGAATCCTAATTTTTTAAATTCTTTTATGAGCTGAATTATATTTACTGCTATCTCCTTATTCAATCCATTCTGCTTAATATAATAATCAAGCCTTTCTCCACTTATATAACTTCTCACAATATAGTAATCCCCGTGAAAATATACTTCAGGAAAATACTTGCTTTTACTTGTTTTTTTCAATATATCATACTCATTTTTACACACATATTTATTTCTAAATATTTTAATGACTTTATTATCTTCAAGTAAATAAACTATACCATTATGACCACAGCCAAGAAAATTTGCACCTCTTAGCATATTTTCAGCTATTTCATCCAGTTCAATATAGTAACCATCTCTTTTGCCCATAAACAAACCTTTCTATAATTGCTATTATTATATTGTATGAACCTAAGTGCAATAATTTGATAATAACTTAAATAAAAAGCCAGAAAGTAAAGATCTTTCCGGCTTCATTTTATTAGATTCAAATTTTTAATCACATTTTTTAAAATCCTTCGGTAAAAATAAAGAAAGAAGTAAAGATACCACGTTTAATACAATAACACCTATAAAGACTACGTAAAGACTTGAATTCAAAGATTCCTTTACAAGCTGTAAAGGCACTTTAATATGGACAGCTGCATTGGAATACAAGTTGTTTGAATCTATCCCCGAAATGCCCATATTGTTAAAATACCTCAGTATATTCAAATTAAATATGCTTCCAAATACACTTATTCCTATAGTTTGACCTAAATTACGCAAAAGTGAGTTGGATGCAGTGGCAGCACCTCTCATAAAATAACCCACAGAAGATTGTACTACTATAGTGAGTGTAGTAAAATTTCCACCAAAACCAAACCCTAGAACAGATACACACAGCATGACTAAAAATAGAGAGGAATCAATATTAAATCCAGGCATCAGTACACTGCCCACAAGTACTATAATTGAACATATCAAAATAATATATCTTTCTCTATATTTTTCTATACATTTCGCCAAAAATATTGAAGATAAAAGCCATGTAAACGACATAGGCGACATACAGAGTCCCGAGATAGTTGCTCCAAATCCCAGTACATTTTGAATGTACAAGGGTACATAAACATCAATTGCCATTAATGAAGCAGATTCCAAAAAACTTATAATATTTGCAATAATATTGAGTCTTGTAAATATTTCAAAGGGAACAATGGGTTCTTCTGATTTTTTCTCCTTAAAATAGAAAAGAATTAAAAAAATCAAAGACAATACTATGCATATCACAGATAAAATTATATTTTCGTTCTTACCATCTCCTCCTGCTAAAAATCCATATAAAAGGAGTACAATGGCAGCTGTCAAAATTACAGCGCCGAGATAATCAATTTTTCTCTTTCTCTTTTCAAAATTCTCCTGAAGATTTTTTTGAATAAGAGCTATGGATACTACACCAAATGGTATATTTATAAAAAATATCCAGTGCCAGGATAAAGTATCTATTAAAAATCCTCCAAAAAAAGGACCTATCAAACTAGCTATACCCCATACCGTACTCAGCCACCCTTGAACCTTTGCCCTTTCCGAAATTGAAAATACATCTCCCACTATGGTATATGTAATCGTAAATATGGAACCTGCTCCAATTCCCTGCAGAGCTCTAAACATTATAAGTGAATATATATTCTGAGAAAGTCCACATAAAAAACTTCCAACTAAAAATATTGCTATTCCAGCTGTCAAGGTATTTTTTCTACCATACAGATCCGCCAGCTTACCATATATAGGAGTTGTTACAGCAGAGGTAAGCAGATAGCTGGAAAACACCCAGCTTATGAGCGCAAATCCGTTTAAATCTTCTATTATGGTGGGAACAGCAATAGTTACCACAGTCCCTTCTACAGCTGCAAGAAACATGGCCACCATTGTTGCAATAATTATATTTCTCTTCATTGATTCCATATTAAATCCTACTTTCTTTAATCAAGTAATTCCTAGGTTTAGATGGAGTTTGCTAATTCGGATAAAAAAACTTCAGGTTTATACATTTACCTGAAGCCTGACATCAATATACTTGCTTGAAAATTATACAAATTTCAATCTCTCCCTAATTTCACAGCCTATTTCCTCTACTGTAGGCAACATTCCCTGAAGCTGTGGTGGGATATCTTCATTCAACCTATACTCGGCATCTTCAGGTTTTTCCATATCCTTAAAAGCATACTGTACAATTAATTTTTCATCATCCTTGCAGATAATTATGCCTATGGAACTGCTATCATCTTTACCTTTGACTGACTCATCCAATATGGAAAGATGAAAAGTTAAAATGCCCATATATTCAGGCCTAAATTTTCCAATTTTCAATTCAACTGCTATGTAGCATTTCAGCTTTAAATTATAGAAAAGTAAGTCTATATAATAATCTCCTCCAGAAAATTCCACATGGTATCTGCTGCCAATTAATGCAAATCCAGAATTTAATCCTAAAAAAAATTCTATTGTGCACTTTATGAATTGTTCCTGAAAATATTCTCTTTTTCCCTCATTTAAATAACCCATGAAATCTATTAAATATTCATCCCTTAATATTAAAGAATAATCCTTCACTTCATTTTTAGATGTTTGATCCATCTCTTCACTTGAAATTATATCTTTTATGAAAGGTGAATCGTTTATACTTTCCTTTTTATCATTATCGTCATTCTGGGAAAAGTTGTCCACTTTTGATGTAATAATATCTTTATTTTCAAAAAACTGTTCTTCTCCATCCTGTTTTTTCTCTTCATGAGTATCTTCTTCGTCATTTCCTGCCATACCACAGTGTAGATCTATTTCCTTAACTAATCTTTCCATGGTCCAACCTTTTTTTATAACCTCATTCATATACTCCATTCTTTTATCTGCATATCTTATCTTATCTATGAGAACTACGCTGCAAGACCAGCTTATCTTAGAGGCTATATTTTGTACAAGATTCTGAGACTCATACTCCACAGCAAAATTAAGCATATTTTTTAAATTTTTTTCTGAAAAACCTAAATTATTTGGGAATTGAGTTCTAAAATATTGAGCTGCAGTACTTATAAACTCATCTTCACAATCTTCGTTTTGCCTCATTAAAATTAAATTTCCAATTTTCCAGTAAAGCATAAACATGTTCTTATTAATAGTCATCAGGGAGCTGTTTTTTGAAGAAATCACATCATCCTTCAAATTTTCCAGTAAACTTTCTATATCCTTATGATATTCTATCACAGTAAAATCACCTCAGGACTGGCATTATTTTATTTCTGATAATTACATATTCTATTATACGGTAAAATATACAATATTTCTACAGGATTAAATCTATTTATTTTACATTTAGTTATTCTTGTGAATCCTCGAAGTTGATACTTTTTACATATCTGTCTTCTCCTATTATAGTATTTTCAAATATTTCTCTGGCATTTTCCAAATACAGCTGTGGTTCAGGCATGGAAGGGCTGAAATGAGTAAGCCACAATTCCCCTACTTCTGCCCTTCTGGCAAGAAGTGCCGCTTCTGAAAATACCATGTGTTTATACCGAATGGCCTTCTCAATGCTTTCATCATCACCGTACATCCCCTCACAAATAAACACATTAGAATATTGAATAAATTTCACCAGTTCTTCGACGGGCCTGGAATCCGTACAATAGGATATCTTTAGTCCCCTTCTCTTATGTCCAAGCACCATGTCTGGAGTGTATATATAGTCCTTATTCCTTACAACCTCCCCTTTTTGAAGTTTACTCCAAAATCTCCTGGGTATTTTATTTTTAATAGCTTTTTCTCTGTCAAACTTTCTATTTCTAACTATATCTAAAGAATATGCAAGACAGGGTATACCGTGATCTACCGATAATATATTTATATTAAAGTCTCCTATTTTTTTATAACAGCTGCCCTTTCCATAAAGTTCAATCAGATTCATTTTATACGGAAGCACGGGTGCTATAACCCTAAGTCCATTTATCACTTTCAAAAGGCCCTCAGGTCCTATTATGCTAATGGGTTCCGTCCTTCCTGAATTAGCTATTGTAAGTAACAGCCCCGGCAATCCTGCTATATGATCTGCATGAAAATGTGTAAATAAAATAACATCTATATTCTTTATTTTCCACCCTAAAATTTTCAAGCTCAGCTGTGTACCTTCACCACAATCTATAAGAAGTTTTCTTCCCTTATAGGAAACTATCATTGAAGTAAGGTATCTGCCCGGGACCGGCATACTTCCTCCACATCCAAGTAAACATAAATCCAACATAAGCCTACCTTCTTCCTGAATTTAGTATATAACATAATAACATAAATTCAAATTAATTTCCCATATTCTTTAAATATTAATAACTGGCTTCTTTTTAACAGCAGCCAGTTATTAGATTAAATCTTATTGTAGTGATATAAAATAATCATAAGCTATCCTGGAAATTCTTCCAATTGTCTTCCTTGCAAAATTATTGGTGACAGCATTCCAGGTAAGCCCGCAGAAAATATAATCCACATTAGGAAGATACACTATGCCCACATCATGGCTTATTCCATCCAAATCTCCCGTCTTGTGGGCAATAGTAGTTTCATCTGGAACATCAAGCCTCATAACACTATTATCCAGCTGATTTATCAATATGTCTTTCATCATAATACTGTAAGGTTCTCCAGACTTCTCACCTCTATAGATGATCTCAAAAAATTTTACCATATCTGAGGCAGTTGTTTTATTTTCTCTTCCCTCTTTTCTAGCCAACGAATCCATCATTTTTCTCTGAAGCGTCGTATCTTTGATTTTTAAACTTTTGATATAATCATTTACATTATCCATGCCTGCAAGATCTATCAATATGTTTGCTGCAGTATTATCGCTTTGAATTATCATCAAAGTTATTATATCCTTTAAAGTATAACTGCTGCCGCTTTCCAAAAGATTGAGTATGCTAAAAGGTACTTTTACATCATTTTCTACTGTTATTCTCTGCTTAAGTGAAAGTTTGCCCTCCTTAACTTGTTTAAATACTTCCATCATTATAGGTATTTTTATAAGGCTTGCAGAAGGTACAACCACTTTTTCATTATAGGCAGCTTTTTCTCCTGTCTTAAGATTTTCCACCATAAATGCACAATTCAATTTTTTAAAATCCATTGCACTTAGCATTTGTTCATACAGCATTCTTTATTCCTCCTGACTTTCTACTTTTTGTTTTGAAATTTTATTCTTTTTTTCATAATTGGAATACATTATAAATGCCACAATAGAGAAAAATATAGGGCCTACAGCCATCCATATGGTGCTTTGCATATCACCTTGAAATGCCGGTGTAATTATGGTAAACAAATTTGCAAAACCTATAGTAAATACAACAATTATTTCCCAGATCAGAGATGATCTATGGCTCTTAAAAATTACAAAGGGCTTGTTGATTTCCTTTTTCCTTTTAAAAGGTACAAAAGCTCCTGCTATAAACATATAGGGAATTGTCAACGCCACATTTGTCATACTTACAACTATGTTAAAAAACTTGGATGCACCTTCCCCTCCAACTGTAAGCAGTCCTAAAAGCAAAACAACTATAATACACTGTATCCACATTGCATTTTTGGGCATGTCATCTTTTATCTCAGTCATTTTTTCAGGGAACAGTCCTTTTGGAGTACCTTCTATTATCTGCTTAAGCGGACCATACAACAGTGTTATAATGCTTCCCGTCAATGCCAGGAACATGGATAGGCCAACAAATCTTGCTACCCAGGCACCTAATGAAAGTGCTGCAGACTGACTTAAATTCAGACTGATACCAAGCTGATAACCCAAATTCTGCATTATGACATATGCAACATTGGCCAAATGAACATCCGGATTTGAAAGTACCTGTTTCCAGTTTGTAAAGATTCCACACATAAATATACCTATGGAATAGCCCAATGTTATTACTATCGCAGATATAGTCATACCCTTTGAGAAATTTTTTTCGGGTTTTTCGGTCTGATCTACAAGCCCTGCTACAACTTCAATTCCTCCATAGGCAAATATGGCAAAAACTATAAAAGATAAAATTGAAAGAGTGCTGTGATATTTAGGATTTGGAGATACTGTAAAACTAAGAGGTTGTGCAAGTTGTCCATGGTTTGCCGCAAGAACAATCAGAGCACCTATGATCAAGAGAACATTTAGAAGCATAACTGCAGTACCTCCAACTGAAGTAACTTTCGAAATATTTTTCAGTCCCTTGGTAGCTATAAATGTCATGGTTACTATAAAAATAATACTGAAAATTCCTATAACCTGAGTGGATTTAAGTCCCCAGAACCCCCATGTGGCTGTTATATCTCTGCCAAATATTAAATTTGAAAGTGGAATCCATATAAGCGAACACATATCAACTATAAGGACAACATATGAAGCATACCACTTTTCATAAGTTTTATATTTATCATATCCGCTGCCCTCTTCTGCAATATATTTAGAGCATCTCTTGGTGAAAACATGCTTTCATCTGCCAAAACCGGAATGGACACATTATCTGTGACGAATTTTAGCCCCTCGATATCCTGTGCTATAACAGGCTGTTCTACAAATTCAAGATCGAGCTCTGCATCTTCCATTTTTCTCAATACTTTTACAGCTTCCTTGGGTTTCCATCCCTGGTTTGCATCTATTCTAAGGTCAATATCATATCCTACAGCTTGTCTTATAGCTTTCATTCTTTCCAGATCTTTTTCAGAATTCTCTCCGACTTTTATTTTTAAGGTTTTGTATCCCCTTTTTACAGCATCCAAACTATCTTTTACCATTTTTTCAATATCGTTTACACTTATCGTTATATCTGTACTTATCTCTTTCCTAAATCCTCCCAAAAGTTTATACAACGGTGCTCTATACAGCTGCCCGTATAAATCGTAAAGAGCTATGTCCACTGCAGCTTTTGCACTGGTGTTTTTTATAATACACCCATTCAATTTCCGTATTACAGCTTCAAAGTTTTCTATATCCATACCTACAATAGCTTTTTTTATGTGATCCTCTATGGCTCCCATTATAGCTCCAGTAGTATCACCGGTTATTACTCCTGTAGGTGGAGCCTCTCCAAAACCTATATTCCCCGTATCCGTATATATTTCAACTATAACATCTTCTACCTTTTCCACAGTGCGAAGTGCTGTTTTAAAGGGAGTTTTAAGTGGAACGGATATCTTTTTTATTTTTAGATCTTGTATTTTCATTTAAAATACCTCCTTGAAATAATACAAAAAAGCCAGCAAAAGCACACATTGTTGCTTTTACTGGCTTTCATTTACTTTAAAATAAGGATAACTCATTTACCATAAATAAAACAGTAAATCAAAAATATCTTTTCTTCATTTCATTATATTTTTTGACTCCATCTTTGTAGGCTACAATAATAGCCTTTTGAGAAGAGCCGTGATATCGCTTTATAACCTCTTCCTTCAACTTATCATCAAAGGTTTTAAGGCTTCTGCCCATCAAAAGGGATTTTATAAATTCATCTGTAGTCCTCAGTGTAGAAGATGAACTCGAATCAATTATCCTATCTGTTTTTAAATCCACTACAAAACCTATATAAAATGAATTAAATCTGAGTGTAATGGCATTGTCGGTATTTGTTTTGGCATTGCCCACTACATATACCGTATTTTTCTCATACATGAAATCATCTCAATTATGTAAGAATATAAATAATTACTAATTATTATCCATATTATAGAATAAATATTGGGAAAAGTCAATTAACAATAAAATACAGATTAAAATATAAAAGGCAGCTATAAAATCTCCTATACAACTTTATAACTGCTCTGTTTTCTTTGTTTAAATTTCTGAAAATATTCAAATAAATTTATGAGAAGTTTCTAGCCATCATGCACTCAATATTAAGTCGTCAACCTTACAGCCAAGTACTTTTGCTATTACTGAAACTTTGTCAAGACTTGGATTTTTCTTATCTCCCCTCTCCAGTTCTTCTAAATAAGATTTTGAAATTGAAGTTTCAAAACTGGTATCCTTAGTAAGATTTTGAATATCTAAGGTAGTATATCCTAAGCCTACCCTTATATCACGAATTTTTTTTCCGTTTAACATAAGAAAACCCCCTATTTAATATTGACTTCTCTTTTTAAATTATATTCCTTTTTTATAAAAATTTACAGCGGGGTTTTGTTATTTAATTGTTAATTTGCTTCATATTTATTGCTCAACAAGCCTGTAACCAACTCCAACTTCCGTATATATATATTCAGGTCGTGTAGGATCTTTTTCGAGTTTTCTTCTCAAATTTGCCATAAATACTCTGAGAGATTGGGTTTCACTGCCCAGAACGGATCCCCAAATTTCGTTTATAATAAAATTATGGGTCAGCACTTTGCCTGAATATCTGCATAAAAGTTCCATTATTTTGAATTCCGTAGGAGTCAGATGTATATTTTTGCCTGCTGCAACCACTTTTCTTTTTTCAAAATCAATATACAGATCCTTAACTCTAAATTCCTTCATCTTTTTTCCCTGAACACTGTTCATACCACTGTGTCTCAATGACACGCGAATCCTGGCAAGCAGCTCTCCTATTCCAAAAGGTTTTGTCAGATAATCATCTGCTCCTCTGTCCAGTGCTTCAACCTTCTGTCTTTCATTTTCTCTAGCGGAAACAATTATAATGGGAACTTTTGACCATTCCCTTATTCTAGATATAACTTCAATTCCATCAATATCCGGAAGGCCAAGATCAAGTATTATGAGATCCGGATTATTTGACATGGAAAGAGCCACAGCCTCATTTCCCTTATCCGTTTCAATGTACTTGTAATTTTGAGCTGACAGTGACGTAGTTATGAATCTTCTTATAATTTTGTCATCTTCAACTACTAGAATATACGGTTTATTATCCACCTGTCATTCTCCTTTCTCTACTCTATTACCTTTTTACCGGGAATATTGAATCTAAAAATGGAACCTCCATTTTTTCTATTAAAAGCCACAATTTTTCCACCGTGAATTTCCACAATGGATTTACATATAGCAAGCCCCAATCCAACTCCCCTTCTGGAATCAGATATCTTACTTCCATTTGTAAAAAACCTGTCGAATATATGTGGTAATATTTTATCATCTATACCTATTCCATCATCAATGACTTCAAAAAATACATCATTGTCCTTTCCATAAGCCTTTACCTGTATAAGAGATTTCTTTGGAGAAAATTTTGCAGCATTGTCTATTAAATTTATAAGTACCTGTTCAATCAATTTTCCATCCATAGGGGCCATTATCATTTCACCGGGAACACTTATTTTTATTTCATGATCTTTAAAATACTTGGAACTTCTCTGTGCTGCCTCTGCAAGAACTTCCTCCACCAATTCCAAATTCTTATTGATTTTCACACTGCCATCATCAAATCTGGTCATGCTGAGCAGGTTTTCCACCAGCCTTATAAGCCATTCAGTATCGTCATAAACACCCTTTAAAAGATTCTGCTTGACTTCTTCAGTTATGGATTTGCCATCCTCCAAAATTGTACTCACAGCACCTTTAATTCCCGCCAGCGGACTTCTCAAATCATGAGAAATAGACCTTAAAAGACTGCTTCTAAGCCTCTCCCTGTCGATAGCCACCTTTGAAGCCTCCTGCTGGCTTACAAGAATTTCCCTGTCAAGTGCAATGGCCATCTGACTCGTAATAGTTTCAATTATGAATTTTTGATCCGGCTCAAGGAGTCCTTCAGAGCAAGACACCCCTATGATTCCCAATATTTTTCCACTGACTTTTATAGGTATATAATACCCCTGAGCCCCATAAAAGGTATCCGTACCTGCCCCAGCCTCTCTTCCCTTTAAAAAGCTCCAATAGGCTGCAGCATTCTCGTTTTTATCTGAAAAAGAAAATTTAGATTTTCCATTATCATCATTATAAACAAAAGGGGCAGATAGCTTTCCATCTTTTGATAGATAACACACAATAGTCCTTGCTATAAGCCTGGAAATATACTTTATTCCTATTGACGCCACATCCGAATTCCCAACTGCACTGAGCAGCTTACTGCTGACTCTATAGAGGGTCTGTGTCCTTCTTTCCCTGGTATTCGAATCGGAAGCATTCTTTTGAATTCTGTTGGTTAAATTTCCAATAATAAATGCCACGACAAGCATTATTACAAAAGTAATCAAATAGTTTTTATCATAAAATTGAAATGAATGCTTCGGTTCAATAAAGAGATAATTAAACAGGGCCACCCCTATTATTGACGATATTATTCCCAGGAAATACCCTTTTGTCTTAATGTATACAATTATAACGCCCAAAATTAAGATCATAAATACATTTGATTCAGAAAATCCAACATATTCACAAAACAGGGCAATAAAAGTTGTAATCAGTATAATTACAGCGGCTTCCAAAATATCCCTCAGAGATAGATCAAAATTAAAACTCAATTTTGTAAAGAATCTTTTCTTTTTTTCCTCATATAATGAATTAGGTATAACATAGACATCAATATAAGAATTGGAATCCATGAGTTTGTCAACCACATCTTTGGCATAAAAGTGAAACAATCTGCTGGTCTTTTTATTGTTCTTTCCTATTATAATTTTTGTTATATTCCTGAACTTGGCATATTCTATTATCTGGTCAGATATATCGTCTCCATATATGGTAGCTACTTCTCCGCCCAGCTGTTCTGTTAAATTGAAATAAGAATTCAGCCTTTTTACATCATCCTTTTCATTTTCATGATTTTGGGTAGTTTTTACATAAAGCACTATCCACTTTGAGTGATAGACTTCAGCCATTCTGGCCGCAGTACGTATTACTCTGGCAGAAGAAGGAGAAGAGCTTATGCATGCCATTATCTGATCCGAAGTAGGCACTACGGTAATCTGACCCCTGGAAAGTCTGTCAATTTCCACCTCATAATTTACCCTGTCTGCAATCTTCCTGAGTGCAATTTCCCTCAGGGCATACAGATTATTTTTGGTGAAAAAATGATCAAAAGCCCTTCTTACCTGATCCCTGCCGTATATTTTTCCATCGCTGAACCTCTTCAAGAGCTCATCTGGTTCTATATCTATTATTTCCACCTTGTCTGCATCTTCAAATACCTTGTCGGGAATAGTCTCCCTCACAGTCACGTGAGTTATGCTCTCCACTACATCATTTAAACTTTCAATATGCTGCACATTAAGTGTGGTGTATACGTCAATTCCCGCATCCAGAAGCTCATATACATCCTGCCACCTCTTTTTGTTTCTCTTGCCTTTTGTATTGGTATGAGCCAGTTCATCCACAAGTATTATATCAGGCTTTCTCAAAAGCGCTTTATCCAAATCAAATTCCTTTAGGATCATACCTCTGTAATTGATCACCCTTGGAGCTATACTTTCAATCCCTTTGGTCAGTTCCATGGTATCTTTTCTTCCGTGAGGCTCTATATATCCTATTACCACATCTTTTTTAAGCTGCTTTACTTCACGGGCTTCCCTCAACATTGAATAGGTTTTCCCCACTCCTGCCGCATATCCAAAAAATATTTTCAATTTTCCCCGTTTATTTTCAATCTGATCTTTTTGAACTTCCTTTAAAAGATAGTCAGGATCTGGACCTCTATACTGGTTCATAAAAAACAACTCCTATTATTTAAAAATTAACCCTTACCCGCACATCCAATTATATCACTAGCGTTTCACTTAAACAGTACAAATCTATTTTTCAGATAGAACACAGCAGTGCCGTTATTATAAAAATTATACAGTTCAATACTATGCCCTTTAATCCTGCCATTAAGGTATATTTTTCTATATGAACCCAAGCTTCCTTCATTTAGAATCAACTTGATATCATTATCCTCTATGCTGTATTTTGCTTCAATATATACCGCACCTCTAGATAAGGTGTTTATCAAAGTACAATTATTATTCGCAGACAATATAAGCAGTACATTATTTTTAGGACATTCATACTTTCCTGTGTAGTCATTTTTATAATATCCTCTATTGGAAAAAATCAAAATACAACCAATTACAGTTAAAAAGAGCAATACAATGATGATCTTTTTCATAATGGCATTCACTTACTTTCCTCACAATTTTTAAATATGAATATTATTTATTTAAAATTGAAGCTATTTCAAGATTTACTTTAAGTACATTTACTCTGGGTTCACCTAAGCTTACGGAAGTATCACCTTTAGTGTACTTTTTAACTATCTGACGCAGCCTGTTTTGATCTATACCGGTTGCTTTTGATACCGCAGGTATCTGTATCTCCGCAGCTTGAGGACTTATGTCCGGATCAAGCCCGGAACCTGAGCTTGTAAGAAGATCTGTAGGTATATCCTCTTTTTTCACTCCTGGATGCAATTTCAAGAAATCATTTATATCTTTTTGAACTCTTTCCTTCAGTGCCTTGTTGGAAGGTGCCAGATTCTGTGATCCGGAGGATACTCCGGAATAAGCTGCTTTGCCGTCTTTACCCGGTTTTGTATCCTCTTTTGTATAAGTATTGTAATTTACAGATGAAACCCTTCCTCTAAAAAATCTGGGATCGGTGAAATTCTGGCCCAGTAGTTCAGAGCCTACCTCTTTGCCGCCCACAGTTACAATACTGCCATTTGCCTGCTTGTGAAAGAAAACCTGACCCACCACCGTTATAAAAAGCGGAAAGATAATTCCACAAATTATCATCATTGCAATGGTCACCCGAAGGGCCTTTTGAAAATTTTTCATTTTAAAACCATCCTTTCATAAATATCTAACCCAGGTTGAGAACTCTAACCAGCGGAGTTATAATCATATCTATAATTTTTATTCCTATAAAAGGTGCAATTATCCCGCCAAGTCCGAAAATAAACATATTTCTCAAAAGCATTGCCTCTGATTTCATGGGCTTATATTTTACACCTCTCATGGCAGTATGTATAAGCAATGGAATTATTACTGCATTGAATATCAGTGCTGACAGTATGGCACTATAAGGTGTTGACAATCCCATTATATTTAGGACCTGCATTTTAGGTATAACAACCATAAACATGGCAGGTATTATGGCAAAATACTTGGCTACATCATTGGCAATACTGAAGGTAGTCAGCGCCCCCCTCGTTATAAGAAGCTGTTTTCCTATTTCAACCACTTCAAGTATTTTGGTGGGATCCGAATCCAAATCCACCATATTTGCAGCTTCCTTTGCAGCAGTGGTTCCACTGTTCATTGCCAGGCCAACATCAGCCTGGGCCAATGCCGGTGCATCATTTGTACCGTCTCCGGTCATGGCTACAAGCCTTCCTTCTGACTGCTCCTTTTTTATTGCCACTATTTTGTCTTCCGGTTTACACTCGGCAATAAATCCATCTACTCCGGCTTCCTTGGCAATGGTTGCTGCAGTAAGCGGATTGTCCCCTGTACACATTATGGTCTTGATTCCAATTTCACGCAGTCTTTTAAATCTCTCCACAAGTCCTGGTTTAACCGTGTCCTTGAGATAGATAACTCCATATATCCTATTGTCCACACATAGTACAAGAGGTGTACCACCAAGACTTGCCACTTTATCAACTATTGATTGAAGATCCTCTGGAATACTTCCCTTCAATTTTTCTACCCTGTCTCTTACAGCATCATAGGCACCTTTCCTTATAGAAGTGCCATCCTTCAAATCCACTCCGCTCATCCTTGTCTGGGCCGTAAATTCTTCAAATTCTGCACCATCATATTCAGTTTCATCTATATTGGAACCCTGTTTATAGCCAAGCTCTACTGTGGATTTTCCCTCCGGCGTGTCATCTTTAAAGGAACATATGACAGAATAATCTATAAGCTCCTTTTTATCTGCACCCTTAACCGGGATAAATTCTGCGGCCAACCTATTTCCAAAGGTTATGGTTCCCGTTTTGTCAAGTATCGTGGTATCCACATCACCGCAGGATTCCACCGCCTTTCCGGACATGGCTATTACATTGAATCTGGTAACCCTGTCCATGCCTGCTATGCCGATAGCAGATAAAAGTGCCCCTATTGTAGTGGGTATAAGGCAAACAAGCAGTGCTACAAATGTGGACATTGGAATACTGACTCCCATATAAGCGGCCATAGGATAAAGAGCCACCAACACTATGAGAAAAATAAGAGTAAGACTTACAAGTACAGTATTGAGTGCAATTTCATTGGGAGTTTTCTGCCTCGAGGCCCCTTCCACAAGACTTATCATTTTATCAAGGAAGGACTTTCCCGGAACTGCTGTTATTCTTACTTTGAACCAGTCGCTTACAACCTTGGTACCCCCTGTCACCGAGGCAAAATCTCCTCCTGATTCTTTTACAACAGGAGCCGATTCACCGGTAATTGCAGATTCATCAACAGATGCTATTCCCTCTACAACCTCACCGTCATTGGGAATTATATCCCCGTTTTCCACTAGAACCATATCATTCTTTTTAAGTTCTCCAGCACTTATAACTTTTATATTTCCCCTGGAATCCAAAAGCTTTGCCTTGGTATCTTTACGGGTTTTCTTCAGGGTTTCCGCCTGCGCCCTTCCTCTACCTTCAGCTATTGCTTCAGCAAAGTTTGCAAACAGAAGAGTTATAAACAGAATTACAGCTACTATAAAATCATAAATTCTCAGGTTATTCCCCACATCTCCAAATATACCGGGGAAGATGATACTTATCAGGGATATGAAAAAACCAATTTCCACTACGAACATAACAGGGTTCTTAAACATATACCTGGGGTTCAATTTTTTAAAAGACTCAATAATGGCATCCTTTAATATATCACTTGTAATAAACTTAGATTTATTATTCTTCATAATCACATCACTCCTTTTGATATTTACAGTGTAAGCTGTTCTGCAATTGGTCCCAGAGACAATGCCGGGAAAAACGTAAGAGCCCCAATTATAATCACAATAAATATCAATGTAAAAGTAAATACTGCATTATCTGTCCTAAATGTTCCCTCACTGACAGGCACCGCCTTTTTCGAGGCCAAAGATCCTGCTACTGCCATCAAAATTATTATTGAAAGGTACCTTCCAAACAGCATTGCCAAACCTGCCGTAGTGTTCCAGAACATGGTGTTGTCCGCAAGTCCCTCAAATCCCGAGCCATTATTGGCTGCGGAGCTTGCATACTGGTACACTATCTGTGTAAGCCCGTGAAAGCCCGGATTTGATATACCTGCCACACCCTGCGGCAGTACCAGCGCCAGGGCTGAAAACATCAATATCAAAAATGGATGTATGATTATGGCAAGTGCAATTAATTTTATCTCTCTGCCCTCAAGCTTCTTTGACAGATATTCCGGGGTTCTTCCCACCATGAGACCGCAGAGAAAAACAGTGAGTATGGCATACATGATCATGTTCATGAAGCCCACGCCTTTTCCACCAAATACCACATTGAGCATCATGTTTACAAGTGGTACTGTTCCGCCTATTGGTGTCAGGGAGTCATGCATGTTGTTTACAGCTCCAGTTGTAGCCGCTGTGGTAACTGTGGTAAAAAGTGACGACATGGGTATGCCAAATCTGACTTCCTTGCCTTCCATATTTCCCATGGACTGACTGAGCCCGATTTGTGAAAGAACTGGGTTGCCTGCTTTTTCAGACGCATAGCAAACTGCTATACCAATAATAAACAGTATTCCCATGGCTGCAAATATGGCGACAGCCTGCTTTTTCTTTTTAATCATGTGTCCAAAACATACCACAATCGACCCTGGCAAAAGCAGCATTGAAAGTATTTGAATAATATTGGTAAGGGGTGTGGGATTTTCAAATGGATGGGCTGAATTGCCTCCAAAGAATCCACCGCCGTTGGTTCCAATCAGTTTTACGGATTCAAGGCTTGCCACGGGTCCCAGTGGAATATCCTGCAGTTTGCCTTCTATGGTAGTGACGGTTTTATTAGGTGACAGCGTCTGGGGAACACCCTGCTGAATATAAAATATGGCCACTACAATACATAGTGGAAGAAGTACTCTGGTTATAATTCTCACAAAATCCACATAAAAATTTCCAACTGACTTTTTCTTTCCTGCAAGCCCCCGTATAAATGCCAGCGCCACAGAAAATCCTGTAGCCGCAGAGATAAACATAAAAAACGTAATAACAATCATCTGGCTGAAATAGGAGAGACCCCATTCACCACTGTAGTCCTGAAGATTTGTATTAGTTAAAAAACTTATTACAGTATTGAAGGTAAGCCCTTGTTCCATGCTGCCTATATGGTTGGGGTTCAATAAATGAACAAACTGAAGCCTCAAAATTATATAGGCTATCACAGCCGGAAGGGCATTGCAAATCAACAGGGCAATTATATACTGCTTCCAGGTCATCTCTTCCTTTGTTATTCCCGAAATCCTGTAAATACAATTGTCCACCTTATCAAGCACGGGATCCAAAAAAGTCTTCTTGTGTTCTGCTACTTTATAAATATATTTTCCCATTGGAATACACAGCAGGACAAAAATAATAAGTATAATTACAGTTTCCAGTATTCCCATAATTACCAACAACCTCCTCTTAATTAAAATTTTTCAGGATTGAACAATGCATAGCACAAATATACAAACAATAAAATAACTACAATACCCAATAAAATCATAAATTGGCCTCCCATCCAAAATTATTTTTTACTGATTTGTTTTTCGCACCAGTTTGTAAAATATTTAAATGATAAAAATCCCGCTACAATCACGACAATAAATAAAATATCCAGCACATTCCATCCCTCCTTCAATTTTCATTTTTAATATTATCACCATGGATATAAAGTTTGTGTTAAGATCACAAGTGCTGATATAATGCTTATATAAATATAATTTGCCACTTTACGAAAAATTAATTACAATAAAAAGAACACCTTTTACAGAACATTATGATAGCTTTTTTAAAAGGAGGTAAAATTATGAATACACTTCACGAACTTCCTAATATTAGTAAAGTAATTGAGAAAAAACTCATTGAAGCAGGTGTAGATACACCTCAATCACTTATGAATATTGGAAGCAAGGAAGCGCTTAGTAGAATTAGATTAGAAGATGATACAACTTGTATTAATATGCTTTACGCTTTGAAAGGAGCAATAAAAGGAATTAGATGGCATTCTCTGTCTAACGATATAAAACAAGAATTAAAAGAATTTTATAAGACATTGTAAATTAGGAGGATATGTTCATTATGAGTATAAGTAATTCATTTTTGACTTTTGCCAAAGAAGCACCTGAACAGCAAAAAGCGTGGGGGAACTTATTGAGAAACTTGGTACTGCGTGTAAACTTGATAAGAAAACAGAAGCACTTGCTTATTTAGCAGTACTAGCCTCTACAGGGCTTGAAAGTGGTATACCATTTCATGTTAAACATGCTAAAAAGTTAGGAGCAACGAGAGAAGAAATTATAAGTAGTATTTTAGTGGGACTTCCTGCTGTCGGAAATATTGTAATTCAGGCATTACCCATTGCATTATCTGCATTTGATGAATAACATTTAGGTTCTACTATTTAAAGCAAAAGTGCGAGGGTTTCGCACTTTTATTATTTGAGTTATATTGTATCCTGCATTATACAATTAAAATTAAGAAGAGGCTGCAGTTCTTTTTACTACAGCCCCAAACAAGTTGAGTACAATTATCCAAAGACCTTCATATAAATTAATTTCTAAGGATTTTGATAATTTCCCTGTTTGCACATATACATTCACTAAATTTAACAAATTCATTAATAATCAATCTATGGCCTTAGTTTGCAATGTATGATATCCCATTTCAGCCCTGGCTTCTTTTAAAGTTTTTCCGCCTTTAACTGCATTTACTATATGAACTTCAGTTGCTTCAATTGATTTTGCAATTTCTAATGTTTCTTTTACAGATGATATTGGAATACATACAACACCATTTTCATCTGCAACAATTAAATCGCCAGGACATACTTTAACTCCTGAGATACCAACAGGAATGTTTATAGCATCTGCTTCAACACGATCCTTACCTGTCATCATATAAATTCCCTTTGTGAAAATAGGATACTTAATTTCACGTATCGTTTTTACATCACGGCAAACACCATCAATAACTGTCCCTGCAATTCTTTTTTCTTTTGCAACTTGTGACATTATATCTCCCCAGACAGTACAGTATTCTCTACCACTGTTATCAATTACTACAACATCTCCCTCTTGTACATCATCTAAGAAATCTCCAACAGTACCTTTATTTATTCCACATGGCACATAGTGTACTGTAAATGCTTGTCCACATGCTCTAGTGTCATTTACCACTCCTTTGATCCCAAGCAATCCTCCAACAATCCCCTGTTTATCGAGGGCATCAGTAATAGATGATGTGTCTAATTTTTTATATTCTTTAATTATTTCTATTGGTAATCTTCTAATTTTCATTTTATATTTATACTCTCCTTATTTCTTTATATATATTTTAAATTGAATCTCTCATTTTCTTAGCTCTTACACTAATAATCATTCCTGTATCAGTGTCAACTCTTCTATTACTTTTCTTTTTTAACTTTTTAGCAAATTTTTTTAAGATAAAATGCTAATACTTTGAATATAGGATAAAAAGCCAGCTTTTACATTCTTCTATATATCTATTTGATAACTCTTTTAATAATAATAAAATTTGGCTTTTTTCTAGCTAAATTAATAATATCGTGATCTTTATTCTATTAATTACTTATTCCATTTTTTATCGAATCCCATAAGCTCCGCTGTTGTTTTGCCTTGAGTTAAAAGAACCTTTAATTTGTCTTCTTTGGCTTTCTTTGTCTGTGACTTTTCTAGAACTTCCTGAGCTTTTTCCTGAGGTATAACAACTATACCATCAGCATCACCCACAATAATATCACCAGGTTTTACAATACATCCTCCGCATTCAATTACTGAATTTATCTCTCCACAGGTTTCCTTTAGTGTTCCATTTGGATTTACACCCCTTGAAAAAACGGGAAAGTTCATTTCTATTATATCTTTTTTGTCTCTACATGCTCCGTCAATAACAACTCCTTTAATACCATAAGCTTTACAGGAAGTAGCAAAAAGTTCGCCAAATACGCCTGCCCCGGTATATCCTTTGCAATCAATAACCAAAACTGAACCCGGTTTAGCTTCTGTAATCGCTTTGTGTATAGTAAGATTATCACCAGGTACACAGGTTACTGTCATAGCATAGCCTGTAACCTCAAATTTATAATGAAGAGGTTTAATTTCCTCATTCATACTTCCTTCTCTATTGTTCGAATCGCAAATATTACCAGTTGGTATTCCCTTAAATAAATCAGCTATATTCATTTATAACACAATCTCCCTTCAAAATATTATATTTTGTTTTTTACTAAATCTTCTTACAGTTATTTTTGTAATTTCAAAATATTATTTACCTAGTACATAATGGTTTATCGGTATTAATCGTAAGATATCCTACAATACCTAATAAAGTGACGCCAGCATTAACTAATAGTACAGAATTCCAACCCCACAGTTTGGCAACAACTGGGGCAACAGTAGGTACAATACTAGCAGCTATAAATCCCCACATATTCATCCATCCACTTACTGTTGACGTATATTTCTGCCCAATGTCAGTAGCAATAGACCAAGCAAGAGTTTGAGAAAATCCTGCCATACCAAGTGCTAAGCTAATCCACAAAATATTACCAACTGCTGTAATTGCTGTACGACTTAATAATAAAGCAATTCCAGAAATAGTAAGAGTTATAGCGCAAATAAAATTTCGTGATTTATAACGAGAAAAACCTCGCTTTAATAAATTATCACTAATTAAACCTGCAATAAAAACAGATATTGTAATTGCAATCCATGGAATACTTGTATAAAATCCCATCGACTTAAATGTTAGATTCCTTGTTGCCTGCAGATAGTATGGTAACCAAAACATGAAAAACTGAACGACCCATAGGGTTGCAAAATAACCAACTGCTATCATCCAAAATGAACGCTGCTTTAGAAACGCTGTCCACTGGGATTTTGGCTTTTCGTTTCCTTTAGATTTGTTGTCAAAATTATTTCCTTGAATATAACTCAGCTCTAATTTTCCAACTAGAGGATGTTCTTCGGGATGATTACGTAAAAATTTATAAGCGAAGATTGCACTTATAATGCCAATAATTCCAATAACATAAAATGGTGATCTCCATCCTAATAGACTTACAATGGCAACGATAATTGGAGGCCCTACAATATTGGCAAAGAATGATCCTCCATTCATCAAAGAATTAGCACGGCCTCTTTCATTTTTAGGGAACCAATTTGCAAAAAAGTTATTTCCTGCAGGAAATAATGGAGCTTCTCCAATGCCAAAGAAAAAACGAACAAATATTAGTGATAAAAACGACCATACGGAACCAGTTGCCACTGTAAATATGGACCAAAATACCAGTGAAATAGTTAACATAGTTCGTGAGCCTTTTTTTTCAACAAGCATAGCTCCTGGAATTTGAAAAATAAAATATCCTATAGAAAAAGCAGTAGTTGCTAAACCAAACTGAATAGGCGAAATTTTAAATATATTCATAATAGGTGTTGCTGATACAGAAAATGCTGATCTATCTAAATATGCAACAAAACATAACCACATAACTAAACTTCCGCCAAGCCATCTTATATTAGTTTTTTTCGTCAATTGATTTGGCTCTCCAATTTGTGACGATTTATTCACGATAAACTCCCCCTATTTTAATTGTAAGTTTTCATAATAATACTCTCCAGCAGATAGCATTACGAATATCTTTCATTTGTAAATTTTATTGCTCGGTATATCATATCAATGCTCACTGAATTATTCTCATTTACAATTATCACGTTTTTTATTTTTTGCTCTGTAATTTTAATTTTTGTCGTCAATATGTCGACATCAAAATACGTTATTCGCTTCCTCGAATAAGATTAAATTTGCTATGTAATAAATTTCTTCTCTGATAAAGAGTTTTAGTTTGGTACTTTCAATTACATACAATTAGAACATCCTACTATACCAAATATCTTATAATATAGTTGAATACGTAAACTATGTTTTTATTGCGTAAAAAAGCTAAAATACTCTTTAAGCAGTCATAGCTACAAATCATTTATTCGTTTAACCGTTTACTTCAAAGCAATAAAACCCATTATTATGCCCCCTTTTTCATACTCATTTTTATAGTTGTCTTTTAGCATTCAATTGTCGACAATTTGTCTACATTAAAAATCCTAGCATCATTTCAGTAGATTGTCAATAGTATCTTAACTTTTTTCAATTAAATTTTACTTTGCATAAAATTTAAAAACTATTTTCACATTAAATCCTACATACAAGTCTTTAATTTGCCCTAAAAAATAACTGATGTTTAAACTTGAAAATAGAACATGTTTTTTCTTGACAATCTCTATTTAATTATATACCATAATATATATATGCTTTATCGACAGCTCGCATACAAAATAGTGTTATACTAAAGTATATGGAGGATTTACATGAACAGAAAGAAACAAGCATATGAATATTTAAAAAATGAAATCATTACAAATAGATTTCGCCCTGAGACACCAATCATAGAAATGGAGATTGCATCAAAATTAAAGATGAGCCGCTCTCCAATTAGGGAGGCTATGCGTGAACTTGAGATGGAAGGATTAATTGTTAGTCATCCAGGGCAGGGCTCCTTTGTTGCTTCCATTTCACCCTATGATGTTGAAGAAATTTACGAACTTCGGATATTATTAGAAAGTTGGGCTTTAAAGCGCAGTATTTCCCGTATCACATCGGAAGAACTTGACAACTTGGAGCATGATTTCAAAACTGCCTTCCGTGAGAGTGACTGGGAGGCCTTACACCAAGCTGATCGAGCTCTTCACAATCTTATTATTAATAAATCTCTCAGCAAACGTTTAATCGCTTTTATGAATATTTTAAATTCGCAAATAGAGCGTATCCGCTATATTAGTGCTAAAAATAAAAAGCGTGCTGAACTCTCTTATCATGAACATTTAAAAATTATTCATTACCTTCGTGAGCACAATTTGGATAAGTGTAAGATGACTTTAAAAGCACATCTTAAATCCGTTGTACAGTCTGCTATGGAAGTTGCGAAAATTAGCAAAATAGAAACAAAATAGTAATTCCCTGGGCAATTACGATCAATACCCTTTAATTAAGTATTACTTTAATGTAATTTTTCGTAATTATCCTCATATTGTTGAGAGTAATATAACATATAAAACTATAATGAAGGTATCCCGTAAAGCTCTTTAAAAATTCCTGAAGACATTTTCTAATTTTTAAAGATTTGTATCCATAACCGCTCCTAAAGGAAGTGGTTTGCATAAGCCATACAAAGGCGTGATATTTCCAGCGCCTAAATGACGCTGGCTTTCACACTATGCACTTATTATTATAACTTTTGATTACAATACCCATAATTGATTTACGGTCTTATGATCTGCACCTGTGTGCCGAACATAGAAGGCCAACTTCCATCTTTTAAAAGGCATTGTTTAGAGCTTTAGGACGCTTTCACTATTCCTTATATTCAATGCAGTACAATTCCGCCGCATCCTAGCTCTACTACATTCATTTCTCGTACGCACCTATAAAATAATCTCGGCCATGACCCCGTATACTTCTTTTTTAATTTTATGTCTCATAAAATTAAAGTCATGAATAAAAATTCCAGCATTTTTGTTATGATCTACCATTAAATAAGATATCATTTAAATCAAGAATACTATGTCTTCACATTGAACATACTGGATCTATGTCAATAAAGTAGACACATTTTTTGAATTTTTGAACTGAATATATTTTAATTTTCAAATAGCCCTTAACTATTTTAATTCAATCCA
>NZ_JAJJPB010000025.1:0-52383 GCF_020908015.1 Clostridium aromativorans | reverse complement strand
CCCGTGATTTGTAGTGTACCGAAATCCCTATGGCTTAATAATAAAACAAAAATTCGCTCAAAGCCAAATATTTTCATTACGTTTTGTGCCTTGAGCTAAGCGAAAGGAATGGATATAAACATGGATAAACGAAAGAAAGGTACGCGCCGCCGAGGAGAAGTTCTGGAAGAAGCGATTCTGCATGCTGCATGGGAGGAGCTCTCTGAAACCGGCTACACTCATATGACTATGGAGAGTATCGCAACACGGGCGGGGACAAACAAATCTGTCCTTTACCGCCGCTGGCCCGATAAGTCTGAACTTGTAATTGCCGCTCTGCGTAAATATTATTTTCCTAAAATTACAAATGAGATACCGGATACCGGGAACCTGCGGGATGATGTGTATACCTATCTGCATGCCCGTGTTGAACCGTTGAAAATAATCGGCAGGGAGACCATTAGGGGACTTATTATGGAGCCAGTGATATGGCGCAGAATCATCGCATCCATACCGCAAATCATCCAGCAGAGATCACATGACAAACATAACAAGATGGAGGTGGCCATGATAATGATTTTGAAAAATGCAGAACTTCGCGGTGAAATCTGTCTTGAAAAACTGCCGCCCCGAATCATCTCACTGCCTATTGACCTTCTGCAGTATGAGCTGATTAAAAAGCTGGAACCCGTATCCGATGAAGCCATAGCGGAGATCGTAGACGGTATTTTTATACCGCTTATACATGCAATACAGTAATAGCAGAATCTTTATATATAATAAAGTAATACTCAGAATATAAATTATTGGTGTATTTGAGTTTAAAAACAGAATACCCAGAGAAGCTATAACAGTGCTCTACTTTAATTAAGCTCCCACAAATAAGGTTCAGATGGAGAAAAGTATTCCTTATAAGAAAACTCCATCTGAACCTAAAAATCACTTGATAATCATCTCTCAGTCGGCTTGATGTATTCAGCCGGCACACTATCAGTAAGCCAAATGCCATTTTCAGATAGATAGAATTTGAATCCATCTTCCGACATCTGTCCTGAAGCTATAATTAGAACAATGGGATCCCCATGCCTCTTTCCAACCTTCACAGCCGTAGAATAGTCTTTTGATAAATGTACATACTGTCTGGATTTTCTGATTAATCCCAGGGACAGTATACTTGAAAGATATTTTTTTCCTGTACCGTGATATAATACATCCGGCGGTACAATTTCCTTCAATCCCAGATCCACTTTTATGGAATGTCCCTGATTTGCCCTTATTTTCCTCTTCTCATTATCAAAGGAATACCTTTGTTTTTCATCACTGGCCACTATCTTCTCCAGCAATGCCATATCAATTTTATATCCATGGTTATTCAATCCATCCAGCAGCTCTTTCACAGACATATATCCATTTCTGTCTATCTGCCTGCCTATTATCTGTGGTTTATGTCTCAGTACAAGCGAAATGAATTTACTTAATCTGGTCTCATACTGTTTATTGTTCACATTACACACCCTCTGCACTTTTTCAAAATATGTTGGTTAAAAAAATGGGCATAATAATTTTACTACTTCCAGATTACCTCTGCCTGTTTTCTCGGAACTGTCCTAAAATATCTGACATCAGGATATCCCAGCATCATACAGGTTACAATTTCCCTTCCCTTTTTAATCTGAAGAAAATCAATAACATCCCGGCTTTCCTTTGCTGCCCTTATGAAGAAACCGCTGAAAAGAACTCCAATTCCCAGTGCCTGAGCAACAAGCTCCATATTTGACGATGCCAGTGCAGCATCTACCTGGGATGAAGCTGTTACAACCACCACTGCCGGTGCATTAAAAAATATCCTGTCATTCTCAGGATTCTGCTTATAGTCCTGGCACATTTTCATCCACATTTTTGCATATCTTCTGTACAGTCTGGCTTCAACGGTTTTACTGCCAAGGACACTATGTGCCAGCCTTTCCATACTTTCAAAGATAAGATCCTTAAGCTGCTTTAAATTGTCCTTTACAACTATGTAGGATACATCCTGTGCGTTGCTCCCCGTTTCAGTAAATCTTCCAGCTTCTATTATTTTATCAATCTTTTTCTGTTCAATTTTTTTATCTTTAAACTGCCTTATGCTTCTTCTGAATTTTATAAAATTCAACAGATTATCCGCATCCACAGAAAAATTTTTTTCACTATACTCTTTTACATCTTTCATATCGTACTCATCTATGGATACGGCTCCCTTCGGACAGACTGCAATACAGTGGCCGCATCTGATGCAGTAATTGTCATTGAGTTCTGCTCTGTTTTCATTCATTTCTATGCACCCGGGAAAACAGTCCCTGACACATTGTCCACATCCTATGCATTTTTCGGTATCTATTTTTATCATTTAAAATACATCTCCTTCAAGTCATTTTATCTGAAAGTTCAAAGTGCAAATATTAAATATAAAATTCAGCATATATTCTTTTCAAATTAATTATAAATATATAATAAACCGATCGATATATTTTAGCAAATAGTAATGACATCTCAATGCTATTTTTAATGGGGATTATTTCTATGCCAATATATGTATCATTAGTTGATTTACATTATAACCCATTTTTCAAGCTTTTCTCCATTTCAAATTTCAATTTGTCGACCTGCTTGACGAAGTCGGCAAACTGGTTTTGGAGTTTAAACTTAACTATAGGTATATTAATATTCTTTAACATTTCACTTTTTATTCCCTGAATTGTTGCTCCTCTTTTTTGACTATTAAAATATTTAGAATAAGCTTCAATAGCATTTTTTAAAAATATTAAATTATATTTAGCTGTATCAATTTCAGTTATTGCCATGATATCCTGGTTGGTACACATAGGGACAATATTTATAGATACTTTTCCTATTCCTATACGCATTCCAAATAATAATGCTCCCCTTTGTATTAATTTCGTTGCACTATTATCAATTGCTTCTTGTGTTATAAATTCTATAGCATCATTTTTACCAATAAAATCTTTACCTAATGCAACTGTAGTTATCCAAGGAATATTACCTTCAAAATATTCTGGCTTATTTCTCGTTGGTGTTCCCCCACTTTTCAAAATACAAATGTTTTTTAATTTAACAGTTTCCCAATTATAATTATTCAAAACTAAATCCCCAAACATCTCGATAAATCTCGATTTGTAAAATATATAATTAATATAAATTTTATCCAATATACTTTCTATGTGAAATCTTGACGTTATTTTGATTTACCATTGCATATTGAAGTGTGGTATCTATTTTCTGATGTCCTAAAAGGTGCTGCACCTGCTCTATGGGCATTCCCTTGTCAATAGCCCTTGTTGCAAGTGTTCTTCTGAACTTATGTGGATGTACCTTGTTGATATTGAGCTTTCTTCCCAAGGCTCTCATTCTAATTTCAACACCGCTGATATTCAGCCTGTTGTATGGCTCTATCAGTGATACAAATAATGCCTTATTACCATCAACTCTGCTGTTGAGATAATTTTGCAGATGTATTTTTGACCTTGCATCAAAATAGACTCTCCTCTGCTTGTCACCTTTCCCCTCCACAATACATTCTCTCTCGTTAAAATCTATATCATCAATATCCAATTTTACCAGTTCTCCAACACGCATTCCAGTAGAGTTCAGCAGATCAATAATTGCAAGATCACGAATCTCCTTACAATTGTCACGCATTATTTCGAGATTCTCATCTGTATATATCTCCTTTATAACCTTCCCGGTTCTTATTTTATGAATCCTCCTCACAGGGCTTTTTATAACATAATTCTCATCCTCAAGCCAGGAAAAAAATGAAGATAAAATTCTCCTGATATTGTCAATACTGACCTTGCTGCAATTGCTCCTATTATAATATTCTGCCAGGTACTGCCTGAGATCCTCCGTTGTAATATGCTTAACCGGCTTATCCAATGCTTTCAGCATATTGCCTATAGTTGATCTATAGTACTTGATGGATTTTTCCGAACATCCCTCTATCCGTTTTGCACAGATAAACATGCTGCAGTAATCTGCTTCCTGGTTTTTCAAATTCTCTTTATTGTTCTCATCTATAAAAGCTATATTCTGTAATTTTTCCATCAGAACCTTATGAAGCTCCTCCATCTGCATATTATCAAGTAAATTCATCATTTTCTGTTCAATTTCAACAGCAAGCTTTTCTACCATAATTTTCAACTCCCAGTCTTTAATATATTATGGTATATTGCCATTAACTGCATTATTATACAGCTTAGATTTTTCAATTTTAAATACCTTATCTTTTTCAAAATCGCCAAAAATCATATTTGATTCTTCTATTTGCACCATTATTTTATAGCCCTCTCAACTTCATCTTTATACAATTGAATAAAGGTATCCATTATACTGTTATTTTTTAAATCCGTAAAGCTGCTGTTATTTTCACATTTTACACCATCGTCATTTTTATATAATGAATAATACATGATTTCATCATTTTCAGAACGCTTAACTTCAAAATATTTTGCAAAAATATAATTATGCGTGGTGAGGAAAATTTGAACGCCATTTTTCTGCAGTTCAATTAATACTTCCACTAAATCCGGAATAAATTTAGGATTTATATTGGCTTCGGGTTCATCCCATAAGAGAACGCTATTTTCCGTTATATTTTCATTCATCAGAAGCTGCCATAACAATCCTATTTTCTTTAATCCCTCTGCTTCAACTGCAAAATTAACTATATCTCCATTATTTTTTTTCACATAAAATTCCTCGTTTTCAATGACAACCTTGCCGCCCATCATCTTTTCAAGAATCGGCAGTATCTTTAATGCAATCTTGGGAGGTTCTTTTAGCTGCCATTGAGCTGCTATTTTTACAATATCAATCAATGTTTTATCAAATGGAAATTCATGAAATTTATCAGCCATTGATACAAGACCTTTTGAATGGGTAAGCATGTCTTTTGCCGGAATAAATACACAATTAATTTCTTTAGATGGATATGATATCTCATATGAACATTCGTGGTCACTTCCAGACGTTGAAATTCTGCCATTAATATTAGAATTCAATTTCCCCATTAAATAATGTTTATCTGATTTATTGCTGACATTTGAAGCTTTTACTCCCAAAAACAACGGTTTAAGCTGTTTAACAAAAAAATCATCATTAACATTAGCAGACTTAAAATATTTTGAAATATCATCTATATTTTTACTTTTGGAAATTTGAGTATCTGCGTAAATTGCTTTAAGTAATTGTGTTTTACCCGTCCCGTTTTCCCCTGTTATTATATTTATACCTTCCGAAAAATTAACTTTAAAATTTTTGAAAACAGTAAAATTTCTCAATTCTATACTTTCAATACCCACAATTATATCTCTCCTTATCACCCCGTAAGGTATTCATCTCTTTTTATATTATACCCCATAATTTACCTGTTTAAAATCAAGTGATTCTTAAGTTAAGATGGAGTTTGCTCCTATAGGGGCAGAACTTATCCAAACGCGTAACAATGCTTATCTCCCATCTCCCACTTTTTAGGAAGTTGGTAGTATTAGCAATGGCAGCGTTCGGATAAACAAAACCCTTATACAAAGTCTTTAATTTGAATATCACAATAAAAAAGTCAACTATCACCTACTACTTGTCCATTTTTAATTGTGAATTAAATTCAAGTTCTCCATTAAAGGCCTTTTGCATCAAAGAATTAAAATTGTCCTCCAATTTTTTTAAGGTCTTCTCCATTTCAAATTTCAATTTGTCGACGTGTTTGACAAAATCGGCAAATTGGTTTTGGAACTGTAAATTTGGCATTATTATCTCTAAACCTTTTATCATTGAAAGATTTAGATTTTTTTGTCTTACACCTCTTTGCTGACTTTTATAAAAATCTTTTCCAATCTGAATACAATAATATGAATAAATTGTATTTACTAATCTCGGATCCAATTTAGCATAGGCAATTGCTTGATTACAGCTACACTCAATCATATTAATTGTAGACTTTAGAGCTGCTGTATCGTACATTCCTAGTAGTAAACTTCCTTTTTCAATAATTTTTGCTGAAGACTCTTTTATGGCTAATTTAGTTATCATTTCTGCACTATTGAAACAATAAATACTATTTAACTCTCCTGATGATAGCCAAGGAATATTTCCATTATAATACTTACTTTCAGAACGTAAAGGTGTGCCTCCTGTTTTCCAATCTCCTAGATTTTCTAATTTTACTTTAGGCAATTTCATTGGATTTTTTACAGGATTCCCAAACATCTCGATAAATCTCGATTTGACTAATTCATCCAGAAGCTTGACGGCTTCTTTTTTCTTTTTCAAAGCATCTTCAGCTTTTTCCAGCATCTGGACTATTTTCTTTTGAATTTCTAAAGGTGGTAACAACATATTAAAGTTTATAAACTCCTTAGAAATGCCCCCTACTGTTGCTCCTCTGAAATTATTTAAAATTTTCCGCTGCCCTAAATTACTTCTTAAATAATATGCCAAAAATTTTCCACATATATCTTTATTAGTTCTTAATAAAAATACATGTTCATTTATACATGCCTCCTGTAAAATAAAATCAGTATCAACAAATGCAACCTTGCCAGTTGTTGCACCATCTTTAACTACTAGTATATCACCTTCTTTTATTATTCCTGATTTCATTTTTTCATAAAAATCTCTAGGCACATATTTAAGTTTATCAGATTTTATATTAAATTCTCCAAAATTATTTATATGTTCTCCACCTAAACTAGGTACTCCATTACTTACAGCCCCACCTTTAGGCCTTTTACCAGATTCTAATGTTATTATATAATCTTCAAGGTTTATTTTTTTCCACGTTTCAGGCAGTTTCCTATTCTTCATGCTGCTTCACCATTCCCTTTAACTCGGCCACATCCTTCAGTATTCCTTTTTCCAGAGTTTCAATTTTCTCCAGTATCACCTGGGGCTCTTCATATTTTACCTCTTCGTATTCCACTTCTTTGTACCTGTTTATGGAAAGATCGTAGTCATTGTCTGCAATTTCTTCTTTCTTCACCCAGAACCACCTGTCATCTTTGTCCGGTTCAATGGTCCTGTGTGCTTTTACTTTTTTCCAGCTTTTTATGATATCCGGTATATCGCTGTCATCTATAGGATTTCTCTTATCATCCAGTGAAAAGCCGTCTGCTGTCATGTCGTAGAACCACACCCTGTACGTCTCGCCGCCCTTTGTGAACATGAGCACAGCTGTGGAAACTCCTGCATAGGGTTTGAATACTCCCGAAGGCATGGATATAACTCCTTCCAGTGCATTGTTTTCTACCAGATTTTTTCTGATTTCCCTGTGGGCCCTGGTTGAGCCGAACAGCACTCCGTCCGGCACTATCACCGCACACCTGCCTCCCAGATCCAGTATTCTGTTTATGAGCCTTATAAACAGAAGTTCCGTCTTTGTGGTGCCTGCGCCTTTGGCCAGCGACTTGCTTATATCACCCTTGTCTATACTGCCTTTAAAAGGAGGATTTGCCAGAACCAGCGTATACTTGTTCTCCTCTTCATATCTCTTGGACAAGCTGTCGCTCTGCACTACATTGGGGTTCTCTATACTGTGAAGCATCAGGTTCATGGAAGCTATTCGCACCATGGAGGGATCAAAATCAAAGCCGTAAAACATGGAAGTCCTGAAATGTTCCCAGTCTCCGCTTTCCATCATGTCGCCAATTCTCCTGTGGACAATCCCCTCTTCATCTGTGAAAACACTTTCCGGTCTTGTGTATTTCTCCAGTATGTATTCCAGGGAGCCTACCAGAAATCCAGCTGTCCCGCAGGCCGGATCACATATTTTGTCTTCTGCCGTAGGATCCATTAACTCCACCATCATCCTTATGATATGCCTTGGCGTCCTGAACTGGCCGTTCACGCCTGATACAGAAAGCTTGGACAGCAGATATTCGTAGAGATCCCCCTTGGTATCCGTATCTTCCATATTTATTCCATCTATGATTCTCACGGACTCCTGAAGCAGAGAGGGCTTGGGTATCATGAACACCGCATCCTTCATCTCCGCAGTAAAGCTGGAGTCCTTGCCTCCCATATTTTTTATGAAAGGAAACACTTTCTGTGACACCACATCAAACATTTCATTTACATCCAGGCGCTTGAATCTGCTCCACTTCATCAGCTCCTCCGGGAATACCGAAGTATGGGGCTTATTAAGCCTGTTGTCCATTTTTTCATTTGTATTGTCAATATCGTCCAGTCTCTTTATAAACAAGAGATAGGATATCTGCTCTATTACAGTCAGGGGATTGGATATGCCCCCGGACCAGAAATTATTCCATAGTTTATCAATTTTACTCTTTATCTCACTGTTTAACATGTATCTTGTCCCTTCCTGTTAAGAAATATATGATGCCCTGAAAGGCTCAATCAATTCATTAAATACCTGGTCGGTCATTTTACCGAATATACCCTCTACACCATTTTGATTGAAATTGGTATAGGGTTCTGCAAATAGTGCTGCAATGGATATCCCGCGGTGCTTGGCAATATCATTTTTTATTATCTCCAAGGTTTTTATCTGTGTGGAATTCATTTTGCTGTGGTGCTTCTGGATAAAATCTTCAAATCTTCTATTCAGTTCTGCTTCATCCACTCCCACAAATTTTCTTATTATGCCAATTATATCTTCACTGTCAATATCCGTTTTGCCGGATAGTTCATCAATACTGTACACAAAATCATCGCTGAATATGGAATATATGCTCTGCATTTCCTCCTCTGACAATTTCTCGCCCTTTCTGATCTTGTGAATTACAATTTGATCCTTAAGCTTATTTTCTATGGCAAGCTTTACCCTCTTATGATAAGGCTCCATATTGCCTCTGTAAAGCACTGAACCGCCGCTGATTTCCCTGGTCACCTGGCCTGTATCTTTTACATCCAGCACTACAAAGTTGCTTGGCCTGCCGCCTTGATATTTCACAAGATCCCTCACATCCAGCCTTATTTTTTCCAGCCTTTCATAGCTTAAATCCTTCCAGCCGGAAGGCTGCAGCAGTGATTTTACAAGCTCCCTCCTGCCCTCGAACTGATTAAGATTCAATTTCAGCTTTGAAAGTTTTTTTATAGTGCTGTTTATCCCTTCTATGAGATTTTCCCTGTTATTGGAAAGCTTGTGGAACATAATTCTGTAGATTGAGTTGTCAAATCTCACTGCCTCAGAATCATCACTGCTCTCTATCCATTTGGTCAGCGGTGCAATTTCCAGCTTCAGCTTTTTGATAAAATCCTCGCTTAAATTGTTCCAGTACTCTTTCTTTTTCACCTGTTCTATCTTTTTTCTGTTCTTTTTAATTTCTATACTGTCCTTTGGCAGCTGTTCCATATCTGCCTTTAATTTGGCTGCAAAGACAGTGCATATATCCATCTTCCTGATCTCCCTGAATTTTTCCAAAAGCCTGCACATAATTTCAAACCTCACCTGAATGGAAGTTTTCTGGAGCTTTGGCTCATATCCTTTTACGTGCATTTCAAAAAATTCAAAGTTCTTGTAACAGTCAAAAATGGCAAATTCTCTTTTATCCTGTCCTTCTCCAAAAAGATTTTCACACCTTCTGGTTCCCCTGCCTATCATCTGCCAGAACTTTACCTTAGAATAAACAGGCTTTGCAAAAACCAGATTGACAATTTCAGGTACATCTATGCCCGTATCAAGGAGATCCACGGATATGGCCACCCTTGGAAAATCTTCATTCTTGAATTTTTCGATCAAAATGGATTTATCCTTTATGTCGGAATAAATTACTGCCGCAAGTTTGCCCTTGTACTGCGGATATAGTTCATTGAACAGTGAATCCAGAAGATTGGCATGTTTCTTGTTTTTGGCAAATACTATGGTCTTTCCTATATAATCCCCCACCTTTATGCCCTGCTCCATCAGAGTTCTCAGTATATATCTGTTGGTATCCTTGTTGGTGATTTTTTTCTCCAGTTCCTTCTTGTCATAGTTTATTTCGTCACCGTCATAACCTTCTTCCTCTATCTGCTGCCTCTGCTCTTCCGTCATTTCACTATACTTTATGCCCTTCCTCAAAAAATCCGTAGTGGCATCTATTACCCTGGGCTCGATTAAATAGGGCGGTACATGGTTCCAGGCCTCCTCAATTGGAAAATTAAATGTAGGATCTCCATTGTCGCAGCTGAACAGGCTGAAGGTATTCCTCTCGATAAAATCCACCGGCGTAGCTGTAAGTCCTATTATATGCGAATCAAAATATTCCAGAATATCCCTGTAAACCTTGTAGACGCTTCTGTGGGATTCGTCGCATATTACAAGATCAAAAAAACCCACACTGAACTGTCTGTAGTAATTTATCATGGTCTGGTAAGTTGAAAAATACAAGGTGGCTTCCCTGTTGTCAGAATTTTTCCCGGTAAATCTGCAGGATATTTCTTCAGGCATGAAAGTTTTAAAACTGTTTTTGTCCTCTTGGGCCTGTTTCACAAGCTCGTCCCTGTCTGCCAGAAACAAAACCCTCTCAGCCCATTTTGCCTCCATAAGCCCCTTGGTCAGGGCAATTACCGTCCTGGTCTTTCCAGTACCCGTGGCCATCACCAGAAGAGCTTTTCTCCTTCCGCTCTGGTACCTTTCATAAACTCTCTTGATACCTTCTATTTGATAGGGTCTCCCGGCTATGTTCTTATCTATCTGAATTTTATTCAAGTCTTTACTGTACTTATGCCTGAAAAACAGCTTTTCCAAATCCTCAAGAGTATAAAATCCCCAGATTTGTCTTGGCTCACTGTACTTGTCATCCCATATGTATATCTCATATCCATTGGTATAGAAAACTATAGGACGTACCTTGTATATCCTCTCAATGCTGTCTGCATATTCCATGGCCTGCTGTCTTCCAATTATGGAATCCGCGGAAGTTTTTTTGGCCTCCACCACTGCAAGAGGCTTGTCTACTTTATTGAAAAGCACATAATCCGCATAACCTGTTTTTCCTTTCCCCTTATGATCCTTTAAAGGAAGTTCAATTTTCACCGAATCATTGTTTCCTACATTCCAGCCTGCATCCTTCAGCATTATGTCAATAAGCTTCTTTCTTGTATGAGCTTCATTGAAATCCAGAGTACTTTCAATTTCCTTCTGCATTTTTTTATCCTTCTCAGTTTGAATCAATTCAGCCGTCTGTTTCTTTACAGTTGCTAGCTCCCTGGTATGTTCTTCTTTTATTTTTTCTTTTTCTTCGGCATAGGCTTCTACATCATAAACCCTATTGCCAGCCGGTGCAGGTTTCGGTATTCTGTAGGTCAGGGGCCTGATCGACATATCCTTTGTAACCCTGATATAAAACCAGGCAGATATCTTGTACATGGAAACCAGGCACTCCAATGCATCCCTTTTGTTTTCATATCCGGCATGACTTGCTCTATTCCCGAACCTTCTCACTATATCAAACAAATCCGGAACGGCCTTGTTTATATTTGTAGTCCTCAAAAGTCTGATCTTGTCATTTTGTGTGGCAAATTTTCCTGCATTTACCTTGTACATTGCCAATATATAATCAATTATCTTTTCCCCGAACATACGCATCTTCAGCATTGTGGCATTGCTATCCACATGAAAATAGCTTTCCGCCTGAACCCCAAGTTTGGCCAACACAGGCCATCTCTTATTCAAGAATAAAAAATTAGACATATATCCCATCCCCTCAGTTTGTGGCTTAACAACTTATCCAGTTTATTTGTATACATTTAAATTATATACTAAAAATTTCTTTTTTTCATCCCTTTACTACAACAGCTCCACGTAGCCTTCAGTCCCATTTATCCGAACCTGCTGTCCGTCCCGGATCAATTTTGTGGCATTTTCCACTCCTACAACTCCCGGGAGACCATATTCTCTTGCAACAACTGCACCGTGCGTGGTAAAACCTCCGACTTCGGTAACCAATCCCTTTATTGTGGCAAAAAGTGGAGTCCAGCTTGGATCAGTAAACCTGGTAACCAAAATATCCCCTTCCTCCAGTTCAGCCTCTTCCACGGATAAGACGATTCGAGCACATCCTTCCACAACACCGGAGGATACTGGAATACCTGTTAAAGCCCCTGCAGGAAATTTTTCTGTGGAGAAATCCGAATATGGAACAAAACCGTCGGAAGTAATCACACGGGGTGGAGTAAGATTTTTAAAATGGACATAGTCTTCTTTTCGCTTCTCAATTATGGAGTAATCCACCCTATCTGTTTCAATTGCCCTGTATAACTCGTCAAAATAAAGATAAAAAATATCTTGGGTGCCATGCAGAATACCTTTTTGAACCAGCCTGTTCGCTTCCTTTCGCAGTGCCTTTTTATAAATTTGATAACGGCGTACGATGCAGTATTTGGGATATTCACGATATCCAATAAAATTACGAAGCAAATGGATGTCTTTTTTCATCTTTTTTACTTTTCTTTTGCCAGCCGGCAATTGCAGCAGACTACACAGTATTTCTTCTTCTTTTTTCTTCACTTCCATCCTGCCATTTATAAATCTGGTTTTGTGTTCACCGGGCTTTAGAATCCTAACATTGCTCAGCAGCATAGGCAATAATTGTGCAGGGTTTTCTTCAAAACGGGGTTTGGTAATATCAATCTCACCGGGACAGCGCATTCCGTATTTCGCAAGGAAATTTTTAAATGCCTTCTCCACTTCTTCTCCTCCAGCAAACACTTTCATTTTTTCAAAAAAATCTTTATCCTCCGAATTTTTAGACAGGTATTCCAATACTTGAGGATACTTCCGGATTGTGTCGGCCAAATCACATAATGCCATACCCATCTCAGTGGTCACATTATTTTCCAGGGATTTGGAGAGTAAATCTGCCGCATTTTTCTCTCCAAGCCAATTTTCAACATTTTTATTTATGGAATCATTGACTAAAATGGCCGCAATGATTGCACCTAACATTTTGGGGTGATATGCCATTGCCAGCAGTGAATCCCTGTCATTCTTTATAAAATCCAGGGCTGCTTTTCCAGAAAGCTTTGACAGCTTACCCTCAATTTCGTTGAGCTCAGAATCAAATTTTCCGGTTAATTCATGGATGATCTCCGGATCATTTTTCCAATGGATTTTGATTGCTGCTAAAATGGAAGATGGAGTAAAAATTCCTCCTTTCACATTCCTTTTGCCTTTCGGCAGAGATTTCATAAAGTCTTTTTGATCCAGAAGCTGCTTGATAGCACCCTGTATCAGTAAATCCTGCTTTCCTGTTGCCATAACCAGCCGCTTGCGCCCCAAGGCTGAAGACAGATCATGGGTAATGTCTGCATAAAGCCTGCCCCCTGCTCTTGTCAGTGAAATATCCGAGATCATTTGAAAAAATGACATGCCAAGCGGGTGTATTGCATCCGTCATCATCTGAATGTGTCCAATGGACATATACACCCTGGGCTTTTTGACATTTGGAGATTCCGGAATCGGAAACAAAGTTGTGATGGCCCGGCTTTGAACCATATAAAACTCATTTTGGTAAAAGCACCATTCAATATCCTGGGGGCATCCGAAATAGGATTCTATTCTCCGCCCAATGCGGGCCAGCTGCAAAATCAGATCATCGGGCAATACCTGTTTTTTCTGCCTGTCTGCATCAACCAACTTTTTCTGTATACCTCCGCTTTCTGCAGAAAGAATCTCCATATTTTGTACGCCGATTCTCTTCGAAATAATCCTCCCGTCTTGTATTTTATAAATATCCGGATTTGTAAGACCGGATACCATGGCTTCGCCAAGTCCAAACCCCGCGTCGATAGAAAGGGTCCTTCGATCAGAAGTCACCGGATCCGCGGTAAATAAAATTCCGGAAGCCTCAGAAAAGATCATTCTTTGAACAACAACGGAAAGAGAAACCTCCCGGTGCCGGAAACCGTTCTCCACTCGATATATTACCGCACGATCTGTAAAAAGGGAGGCCCAGCACTTTATTACGTGCCGCAGAATTTCTTTTCTTCCCCTGATATTCAGATAGGTATCCTGCTGTCCGGCAAAAGAAGCATTGGGCAGATCCTCCGCTGTTGCGCTGGATCGTATCGCAAAAGATGACCTGTCATCATAATTGGACAGTTCTTTCACAATGGCGGATTCAATATCCCGTGGCAGTTGAATACTTTCGATTTCAGCTCGTATCTTTTCGCTGATTTCTGAAATCTGTTTCCCATCAGTTGACTTCAGCTCTTCCAGATTTTCCAGCAGAGATTCAATTTTAAAATTATTGGCCAGAGATTCCCGAAAAGCAGTAGTGGTGATACAAAAGCCTTCCGGTACCCGAATTCCGGGAATTTTTGACAGCATCCCCAAATTTAATCCTTTACCCCCAACCTTCATCAAATCCATTTTATCTATATGAGAAAATCCAATAATATACAAATTCATTTTTCATACCTCCATACAAAGTTTTGAAATATTTATTGTTATATTTCATAATATACTTGGTTATTATGATTGTCAATATATTTTGAAATTCTGTTTATTATATTTCAAAACAATGGTATAATAATACTGGGTGATATTATTGTGAATGGTTATGAGAAAAGAACAAAACAAAAGAAAGATTCCATTCTTGAAATTGCTACCAAGCTTTTTATCGAGCGGGGCATAACAAATGTCAGCATCAGTGAGATTTCCACAAAAGCAGGTGTTTCACAGGTGTCAATTTATAATTATTTTGGAGATAAAAACAATCTGGCAAGAGAAGCCTTTATTTCCTATATAAAACAGGTAGTGCGAGAATATGAGGAGCTGTTGGACAGGGACATTCCCTTTTCTGAAAAGATAGAACAAATAATGTGTAAAAAGCATAACGCCATTTTGGAATTAAGTCATTCTGACTTTAGCCAGCAAGCCATGGAGGATAAGGCATTCCGACAGCTTTATAAAGAAGCAGCTTCAATTCAGGCACAATCTGTCTATGGAAAGTTTATACAAGTCGGGAAGAAAGCTGGAGCAATTGATCCATCTCTTTCAGATGATGCACTGCTTACATTTCTTCTTTCATCTGCATCCATCATGCACCAACCTGATTACTATAAAAAAAGTATAAAATATAAAGAAAATATTTTGAATTTATTTCTATACGGACTGCTTGGAAAACATCACTGACTTCATGATATTTCAATTTTAACACAGGAAGCATTGTTTTCATGTAAATCTCAAAATTCTATTTTGCCTGCTTTAGCGAAGTACTTAAATCATCCTCCGGAGTACTTATGGGTCTGATATCAAAAGTATCCACCAGATACTGCAGCACATTTGGGGATATGAATGCCGGCAGACTTGGGCCTAAGTATATGCCTTTTATTCCCAGAGACAAAAGTGCCAGTAAATCAGCTACAGCTTTTTGTTCATACCAGGAAAGTACAATGGTAAGAGGCAGACTGTTCACATCTGTTTCAAAAGCATCTGCAAGTCCGGTGGCTATCCTCACTGCCGAATAAGCATCATTGCACTGCCCTACATCCAGCAGTCTTGGCAGTCCGGACACTGTTCCAAAGTCTAATTTATTGAATCTGTATTTACCACAGGCCAGGGTGAGAATTATACAGTCTTTGGGTACCATTTTGGCAAAATCGGTATAATAACTTCTTCCAGGTCTTGCTCCATCGCATCCCCCTATCAGAAAGAAATGCCGTATCTCTCCTTTCTTAACTGCACCTACTATATCTTCAGCATGGGACAATGCTGCATGATGCCCAAAGCCCACCAGTATCTGTTTTTCATCTTCATCTTTTTTAAATCCTCCCAGTTCCAGTGCCTTATCTATTATCTCACTAAAATCCTTGGTTCCGTCTTTCAAAACCGGTATATGCTTTACTCCATCCCAGCCTACAACACCTGTTGAAAATATCCTGTCCTTGTAAGTTTCTCTTGGCCTCATCATACAATTTGTAGTCATTAAAATACATCCTGGAATTCCATCAAATTCTTTTTGCTGATTTTGCCACGCAGATCCAAAATTTCCAACCAGATGTTTGTATTTTTTCAGTTCCGGATAACCATTTGCCGGCAGCATTTCTCCATGGGTGTAAATATTAATTCCCTTGCCCTCCGTCTGTTTGAGGAGCATTTCCAGATCCTTTAAATCATGTCCGGACACTATGATAAATGGACCTTTTTTGATATTGACATTCACTTTATGAGGTGAAGGATCTTTATAAATGGAAGTATTGGCTTCATCCAGAGTCTTCATTACCTGTACAGCCATATCCCCAACTCTCATGGTCATGCGTATCATATCTTCAAGAGTTAAATTGTCATTTGTGGTAGCTTCCAGTCCTAAAAAATAAATATTGTCAACCTGTTCATTACTGTATCCCAGAAATCTTGCCTGATGTCCATAGGCACTTATGCCCTTCAATCCATACAATATAGTGGATCTCAATGAACGAATATCCGCATCAAGATTCTGATCATACATAATGCCTGCCTTCACCGAATCCTTCAGCATCATTTCCCTAGTATCACTCAGGTTATATGCGGCCGCATCCGGATACTGCCCTTCCGGTGCCTGAGCTCTTAAAGACTCCTTCACTTTTTGTGACTTTTTTAATAACCTTACATGGACTTCAGCATCAAAATTAACATTTGTCAATGTTGTAAACAGAGCATTTTCAACAAATTTCACTATCTCCTTGTCAACAGACTTTCCCCGTTCAATAAGGGGTTTCGCATAACTGGAGATTCCCTTCAGCTGATATATCAATAAATCCTGTAAATTTGCAATTTCCGGTGTTTTTCCGCAGACACCGCTTTTTGTGCACCCTTTACCTCCGGCTGTCTGCTCACACTGGTAACAGAACATGGAATTTTCCATATATACCTCTCCTTTACACTGATATTCCTTTTTCACTTTCTATTTTAACTTTATCCTTGCAAAACTATTCATATTTGACAACAAGATATTTGAAAGATTTTTTGTGCCAGTAAGGATATACCTACAATTCCGCCGCTGGCTATCTGATTGGGTTTTAAAAATAAATTAAATCCCAAAGCTGTTATTATATATCCAATTATCACCTGTATACACTGAATTAAATAATCATACTTATAATCTTTAATCATTTATCTAACTCTCCTCATCTTGTTTTTACATACATACTTGAAAATAGTTCGATTAGGATTATATCATTAAACACGAATAACAAGAATACTTACATCAAAATTTCAAATGAATAAAATCTTTTATATTACAGAATATATAAAGAGAAAGGAAGGGTAAAATGAATCTGACAACAGAAGACATATTAAAGAAAAAGCTCCTGGATGAACAGCAAAATGTAAGAGACTACCAGCAATACTCAGATAGAATAGACAATAAAGAGATCAATGAAATATTCAAAAGTTTTGCAGAAAAATCAGCTTATCATGCACAGACCCTGCAGAATTTATTAAAAAAAATCGAGTAGGAGGAAAATAATTATTTTATTTTCCTCTTCTAAATTTACCCCTTAAAGTCATGTATAAAGTAACCAATTAATAATAAATTTGCTAACTTACATTACTTCTCCCTCCTACTTTCTAGTTATAAATTAAAAGATATCATTAAAATGTTATTCTTTTTTCGACATATTTTGATATATAGCCTATGTTATAATAGAAGTAAAAAATAATTAACAAAATCTTTCAAACATACTAATTTAATAAATACTATAACTTATTAAATTCTACAATATTAATATTAAAATATATACCATTATAGGATAGGAATGAGATTTTATGAACAAATTAAAGTATAAAAAAATAATTCTCGCAGTCACATTAATATCCGTTATGTTAATAGTAACATCTGTATTTGCATTTAATAATATAAAAGAATCAAAAAATACTAACGATTCAACCTCATCAAATAAAACTATATCATCAAAGAATTTTAATAGCCGATTAACAGATTTTAAAACTGAAGATGAAATTAATAAAAACATAAAGGTTAAAATTAAGGAACCTAAATATAAGCATGCAAATATGAAACAAATAAATGTACAAGGTCAAAGACAAAATAACAGCTTAGGTTCATTTGATTTAATTGTGATGACATATAAAGGAGATGATGAAAAATATATCAGAATACAAGAAGCTCAAGATACAGGAAAACCAGAAGATTTATTAACTAACTCAAAGAAAATATCCATTAATGATACCGAAGCATGGGTTTACGGTGATGAAAAGGGTGACAATTATAAGCAAATTATGTTTTGGAAAAATGGAACATACTATAATGTTGCATCAGATATAGAACTAAATGAATTAATAAAAGTAGCAGAATCAATAGAATAATAAAAAATAATATATACTAAATCAATATAGTGTTTTCGGCACTTTCCCAGGCCTGTCACAATTGATCATTATTAAACAACCATGCTATCATAATGTCCTTCAAGGTTTTTAAGACTGCCAATATCAATTACATTTTTCATGTCTAGAGCATACATACCAAGCTTTAGCTGGTTATTGACTCTAAAAGTTACAAATTTCATATAACCATCTCCTTGCTGTAATAAGTCTACACATAATTGCACAGTCTACTTATCGCAATGTCATTGAAACCAAAGGCTTCCGCCTTTACAACCTTTCCATTTGCAACAGCTACTATCTCATTTAGCAATTCTTCTCCCATTTCTTCTATGGATTTTGTCCCTCCAATTACAGGACTCGCATCAAAATCTATATTTTCTTTCATCTTATTGAATGTTATCTTGTTTGCTGTCATTTTAAGAACAGGTACAAGTCCATTTCCTGTGGGAGTTCATCCCCTGTAGTAAACACAACTATTTGTGCACCTCCTGCAACAAGTCCTGTTACAGAAGCTATATCATATCCTGGAGCATCCATTATGACAAGTCCTTTTTTGCCTGGACCGACACCATAGTCTGTAACTTCCTCAATAGGTCTATGTCCACCCTTGTGATACATCCAAGTGACTTTTCTTCAAGAGTAGTTATTCCTCCAGCCTTGTTTCCAGGTGAGGGATTCCCATTTCTAAGATTTTCTCCAACATTTTTTAAATGTTCTTCATACCTTCTTACGATTTCATATATCCTGTCCTTTACTTCAGGAGTAGCTGCCCTCTCTGCAAGAATATGCTCCGCTCCTATAGACTCTGTTGTTTCACATAATATAGAAGTTGAACCAAGATCAACTAATCTGTCAGTTTCATTTCCCAGTACAGGATTTGAAGCAAGTCCGGATGTAGGATCTGAACCTCCGCAGTTAGTGGCAACAATCAATTTCGACAGTGGAACCTCTTCTCTTTGCTTCTTTGTTTAAAGTAGCTGATATACCTGTAAAAATCTATCTTTCTAAATTCTATTATAATTTATCTACAATGGTGGACTAATAATTTTTATTTTTTAACGCAAAAAAATGTTGACAAAGATGAATGTAAGGTTTAGAATTAAATTCATTAAATAAAAGCCATGATGAAGACAAGTAAAAAAAACATTTCACCACCAGTGAGCTGGAGATAGTGTGAATCCAGTGGTAGAGTTTTTTTGAATAACACTTCGGAGTTGTAAACTGAAATATTTGTATGCTGTGTTTTAAGCAAGATCTTTCACACAGGTTCAGATTAAAGTAGGTACGCCGTATTCCATACGTTACTTTGGATACCAGTAGTAGCTGGAAAGAGACCAACAATTAGATGGTAAATTAGGTGGCACCACGGATAAGCGCCAGTTCGTCCTATTAATAAGACGAATTGGCGCTGTTTTTATATTTAGAACAAATTATAAAGAACGGGATGACCACACTATAATAGGAGAACTAATATCTGAATAACTATGACATATTTTGATAGAGCTTCTGAACTAGAAAGAATCCCAATTTCAGCTTTATAACTAAAAATGAAAAATAAAACGTTTATTAACTTTATCATGCTAGGAGGAATATTAAAATGTGTACAATTATGTGTTACACGGGAACAGACATAAAATATGAAAAATTTGCAAAGGCACTACAGAGAACCGAGTCTAGAGGACCAGATATGATGGAGATCTTAACTTTGCCGTCTGGAATTTTAGGTTTTCAAAGGCTTTCCATCATGGATTTAAGCTTTAGCGGAATGCAGCCATTCACGAGAAAAATGGACGCAGTTATCTGTAATGGTGAAATTTACGGTTTTCGTAAAATTAAAAAAGAACTGATAAAAAGGGGCTATAAATTTATTTCTAATAGTGATTGTGAAATATTACTCCCCATGTATTACGAATATGGGTTAGACATGTTTTCAAAATTAGATGCAGAATTTGCAACTGTTATTTACGATGGAAAAAAGGATAGTTACATTGCAGCACGGGATCCAATTGGAATTCGCCCTTTATTCTATGGTTATTCTGAATCGGGTAAAATCATGTTTGCAAGTGAAGCAAAAAATCTAGTTGGTCTTACAGACAAGATCCTGCCATTCCCACCAGGATATTATTATGCTGACGGTAAATTTACGTGCTATTGTAATATTTCAGCAGCAAATGGTCCCTATTATAAAGATGACTTGGAAATTATCTGCAGTAACATTCATGATAAGCTGGTAGCTGCTGTAGAAAAACGCATGGATGCCGATGCTCCTGTAGGCTTTTTATTAAGCGGAGGTCTTGACAGTTCATTGGTATGTGCTATTGCTCAAAAAATGAATTCTGAAAAACCGATTAGGACATTTGCCATAGGCATGACTGAAGATGCCATTGACCTAAAATATGCACAGGAAGTTGCAGATTATATTCACAGTGACCATACTGTTGTCTACATGACAAAAGAGGAAGTAATTGAATCGCTCGAGGAAGTTATCAAAATTCTTGGGACCTATGATATTACTACAATAAGAGCAAGTATGGGAATGTATCTGCTCTGTAAGAAAATACACCAGATTTCTGATATAAGAGTACTTCTTACCGGCGAAATCTCCGATGAATTATTTGGCTATAAATATACTGATTTTGCTCCAAATGCAGAAGAATTTCAAAAGGAATCACAAAAGAGAATCAGAGAACTCCATATGTATGACGTACTTCGTGCAGATCGCTGCATCAGTTCAAATTCTATGGAAGCAAGGGTACCTTTTGGAGACTTGGATTTTGTAAAATACGTTATGGCCATCGATCCTGAAAAGAAATTGAATAAATATAATAAAGGTAAATATCTTTTGAGACATGCATTTGAAGGAGATTACCTTCCACATGATATTTTATATCGTGAAAAGGCGGCATTTAGTGATGCTGTAGGACATTCTATGGTAGACTATTTAAAAGAATATGCAGAAGCATATTATTCTGATGAAGAATTTGAAAAACTATCTAAAAAATACGAATATCATGCTAAGCCATTTACAAAAGAATCTCTATTATACAGGCAAATCTTTGAAAAATATTACCCAGGACAGGCCAAAATGATAGTTGATTTCTGGATGCCAAACAAAGAATGGAAAGGCTGTGATGTAAATGATCCTAGTGCCAGGGTGTTGTCAAATTACGGTGCCAGCGGTAACTAATTAAAAGAATTCAGACTAATTTCCGTATCAAGTTTCAACATACTTGATACGGAAATTAGTTTACTCACCTTTAATTGGTATATTGATTATAGCATATATTGGTCCTAAGATTCTTATAAAATTCACACCTGCATCTTCGAAGTATCTCTTTTTAACACAAATGTCAATACTAAGTAGTATACAGTACCTAAGGTCAACCATACCAGTCCTATAATTTTCGACATAATAGCAAGGTGTATCCAAACATATACTATTATAATAAATCCTACAGTGGGCAATACAATGTGTTGAAAGAAATTATATTTCTTAGTTTTAAATACAAAATAATTAATAACTGCCACATGAAGTATCGCAAATGAAGTCAAGGCTCCAAAATTAACCAAACATGACAGTATATCAATCATTTCGCTGAATACGCTGCATACTATTATAGCAATTACAGCTACAAAAATTGTTGCAACATATGGGGTTTTAAATTTAGGGTGAATTTTTGAAAAAGCTTTTGGCATGAGTCCGTCTCTTGACATACTAAATAGTACTCTCGAAACTGCAGTTTGAAATGACAATGCACATGCAAAACCAAGAGCAATAGTTATTCCAATTTCACAAGTAAGTTTAAGTGCGTTTCCACCCACACTGAATGCAACTACATAGAATGACGTATTAGGATCTTTAAAGGCATGCCAGTCTGGATACGCCATTCCAGCTACCCAACACTGTATGACAAATATAATCCCACAAACTAACAGTGCTATTACAGTAGCTTTACCTATAGTTCCGCCTCCATCCTGGTTTTCCTCAGCCAATGTGCTTATACCATCAAAACCAAGATAACTTAAAACACAAATTGCTACTCCCGGCATTACTGCTGAAAGCCCAAGATTTGAATTAAATAACGGTTTCAGCGAAAATTCAGCGCCATTTACACCATGAGCTATTCCTATTACTCCACAAATTACAAAATATGTAAGTATGATTAATTGAAGGACAAGTAACACTTTATTGACTTTTGCAGCCATCTCAATTCCCCTGATATTGATTAAAGTATTACATATAATAAAAATAAATGCCCATAGGAAGATAGGTACTGAAGGCATCATATCGTGAAGAGCAGCTCCGCTTAACAGGTATAAAAGAGCAGGTATAAATGCATAGTCAAGTAATATTGCCCATCCGGCAAAAAAACCAACGGTTGTGTTTAGTCCTTTACTTGCATAACAATATACTGAACCAGCAATAGGAATTGCCTCCGCCATTCTTGCATAACTAAATGCTGTAAAAAGCATTGCAAGCATGCCAAGAAGGTATGCCAATGCAGCCATACCACTCGCCGCCTCATTCACAATTCCATATATACCAAAGGGTGCAATGGGAACCATGATGATTAATCCATAAATCACCAAATCTTTTGTCTTTAATACTCTATTTAATTCTTGCTCGTATCCAAAATCTTCAAGAGCAGTTTGTTGGAAATTCTCCTGACACTTTTTTTTCATAATTATATTCATTCCTTTCGCTTTGCTCAAGGCATAAAACGTAATGAAAATACTTGGCTTTGAGCGAATTTTTGTTTTATTATCAAGATAACAGATACTTTAACATAGGATTTCAAATCAGTATACCAATAATTATCAAGATTTTTTCTTAAAAAATAGTTTTAGTTTGAATATTCTGAAATTTACAGTATTACCGATAAACTCATTTTCCATTTCATGTTGTTGAATAAATTCTTACAACCTTCATCGTTTCAAGCTGCATCTCAAACTCTGCATTCTAAGAAAGTATCTCTTCTTTAGTTACACAGCAGTAGTCCCGTCACAAGTGAATACTACTATTGTTCATCTATATTATACCACATTTATTAAGTATTGATATTTTTACATAATCAAACTATTTTAATCAATAAAAAATAACAGCATCTGCCAAAAAGTAAATGCTGTTATTTTATTTATAAAAGACCTATTTTTATGCCAATTGAAAATCCTATTATTCCAATGATAACGGAGCTTAAGGTATATACAAATGCATTCAACTTTTCATTATCTTTAAATAAATTAAATCCTTCGTACATAAATGTGGAAAAGGTCGTATATGCTCCTAAAAACCCATCTCCAAGAAATAAATACATGTTTGTACCAAATTGAGCTGAAGTCAAGATTCCAAGCATAATGGCTCCTGTGATATTTATTACAAAAGTTCCAACAGGAAATCTGGCGTTGACATGTTTTGATATAGTTTTTCCAATACCATATCTCGCAATACTTCCCAATATACCACCTGTACCAACTAGTAAATAATTCATCTCAATTTCCTCCTACAATTTAAATTACTTCGTCTATATCCTGAACATTTTCATCATAATCTGGTTTATGGTGATTATTTGTCATCTTTGAATTGAATTTGCTCCCAGCCATTATACCTAAATAGGCTGCTATAAGTCCCAAAGTCACTGACATGAGCATATAAGATACCGCTGCATAATAATATTTGCCGGTAATTAATTTTACTGTCTCTTTACACAATGTTGAAAATGTTGTATATGCCCCTATAAATCCCGTTGAAATTCCAAGTTGTATATTCTCATCAATTTTCAGTTTCTTACTCGTCACTGTAAGTACAAAAGCTAATATAAAGCTTCCAGTAATATTTATAAACAATGTATCCAACGGTATTGCAGTACTATAGCTGAATATATTAATATTTTTTACAAAACTCCTTGATATAGCACCTAAAAAACCGCCAATACCAATAAAAATACATTTTCTCATCTATCAATTTTCCTTCCATTTTAAATTATTCTTTTGTAACTCATTTAAAAAATACTATATAAGAGAAGTTATCTTCGGCCTTCAAAAAATAAATTAGCACAAATATGCATCTAAGACCACCTCTACAACCTTTACTAAAAATAAGCATAAAAAAACTTCTACTAGCAATAGTAGAAGTCATTAATCACAGAGGATACTTAAGGGCAAACTTCACTACCTAAGACTCTAATTTATGTTTTTAATATTATCATAAATTAATAGATACATCAATATATACTTTAAGATATATTCACGTTCTTATAGCAAATCGTATTTCATGATTGCACCTTCAGAGCCTGATGCTGCAATCTTGCAATATAAACCCAGATATCCACGTTTAAATTTTGGTTCTGGGCGTTTCCATCTTTTTAAGCGGTTGGAAATTTCCTCATCGCTGACCATTAAATTCAAACTGCGATTTTCTACATCGATTTCAACTTTGTCACCATTTTTTATAATTGCAATCGGTCCACCTTCTGCTGCTTCTGGAGATATGTGTCCCACAAAGCATCCATTATTCGTTCCGCTGAAACGTCCATCAGTTATTAATGCCGTTGATTTGGACAATCCACGTCCATATAAATATTTCATGGCCTTATACATTTCACGCATGCCAGGACCACCTTTAGGGCCTTCATAACGGATAACAACTACATGTCCCTCATGTACTTTTCCTTCTAAAATTGCCTCTTCTGCCTCTTCTTCTGAATTAAAGCAAATGGCTTCTCCTACAAAATGATGCAAACTCTTATCAAATGCTCCAGGTTTTGTAATTCCCGTATCAGGTGCTATGTTTCCACGGAGTACAGCAACACCACCTTGATATCCAAACGGTTCTTTCATAGTTTTAATTACATTCGAATTCTCCGGATACTGGTATACATGATCTACAATATTATCTGCCACTGTATGACATGTAACAGTCATCTGCTCAGTATCTATAATTGTCTGCATCTCCTCCATTAACCGCATGACTCCGCCTGCCTGATAGAAATCAATCATATTGTATTTAGATGCTGGATTGATTTTGGCAATCTGAGGAGTCGTTTTCGATAACTCATCAAATTCCTCCAGTACATTAATATCTAATTCAGCTTCATAGGCAATAGCTGTAAGATGCATTACAGCATTCGTGCTGCCACTCATAGCAAGACACACTTTAATTGCATTTCTCACACTCTCTTTCGTGATAATCCTACGGGCTGTAATATTTTTCTGTACAAGTTCGACAATCTTAATGCCTGTATCTTCTGCAATGGCAAGGCGTGCAGCAGAAGCAGCTGGTATGATACCTCCATCCGGTAATGTCATGCCCAAAGCTTCCGATAATGAACACATTGTATTTGCAGTTCCCAGATAAGAACAGGAACCACATGTAGGACATGAAAGATTTTCTAAAGATACATATTCCTTTTCCGAAATCTTATTGGCAGTTAACATTCCGTAAGCTTCAGTACTTGAAGTCTGATCCGATTTACGGCCGTCAAAAACAATTCCTCCATCCATAGGTCCTCCCGGCAATAAAATGCATGGCATATCCAAACGTGCTGCTGCCATCAACATTCCCGGTACAATTTTATCACAGGAACCTAATAACACAATACCATCAAATAAATTGATCTGTGCCATGGATTCAACTGAATTTGCAATCAGTTCCCTTGAAGGAAGGATGTAATGCATTCCATCATGCCCTTGTCCCATTCCATCGCAACCACCAATCACTCCAAACTCAACTGGCGTTGCACCTGCACGGTATATACCATCCTTTACCCTCTGTGCAACCTGACGTAGATTAAAATGACCGGGAACACACTCACTCCACGCATTCGCAATTCCTATTAGAGGTCTTTTTAAGTCATCTGTTGAAAACCCCATTGACTTCCATGTAGCTCTATAATACTGATTCTGTAATCCACAAAGAATTTTTTTACTTCTCTCCACAGCTTTACTTCTCCCTTCCGGCATTATTTAAACGTATTTTTTCATTAATATAGATACTTTCTTCTTGTCTGTACGTATTTACGTACAATATATGCAAATACGTACTTTTGTAATTAAAAGTATCACTTTTCAAAATTTCTGTCAATAATTCATTTTCACTATAATAGCAGCTATCTCAGCTATCTCAAAACCATTTTCTTCTATGGATACTTATTTATCAGTTATATAAGCTGCTGCTTGAGACCTCTTATAATCTGCATTCCACTGACTATAGGCATTGTCATTTCTATGATCTTTCAAATTGTAATTTTGTTTTAAATAATCTCCAAAATCCTTTGTAACCTTATAGGCTCCCCATATATTAAGATGTCCTGAATTATTCATATCATTTTTGAAATCAAGATCTATTTCATCCATCTTGTCATTATAATTGATAAATGGTACATTTTCTTTCTTTGCAATCTCTGCAACTTTGTTGAACATTTTGGCTTGTTGACTGACCCATTCATTTGAAGCGGCATCAGAATTATAGTCAAATGGAGTATTGATTAAAATCAATTTTAAATTATTTTCTTTACATAAGTCTATGATCTTGTTTAAATAGGCCAATGATTTCGTCGGAAGATTTACCGTTCCCGAAACTGTTCTGGATGTTTGATTTGCCGTTGAATCATCTTTTCCATATTTCTTGGTTCCAGCGGCAAATCCTTTAGCGTAGTATGCTTCTGAACTATCATAATTGAAATCATTCTCTGTAAGTTGATTCCACCTATAATGATATTTCAAAAATGGTATCAGATACTCCAATCTGTCTTCAAGTGGCGTACAGTTCCATATGGCTTCCAGTTTATTCATCGAAAACTTCATATTGTCAAGCACATTGCTTATATACCCTCTTTGTCCATACTCAGCACTCTGAGCCAGATAATATGCATCAAGTACAACCACAGGATTTTTATGTTTCTTCAAAACTTCCTTCAACATGTAATACGTCATGTCCATGGATTGTCCTCCTGTTGCATAGTTAAAACTTGTTATGCCATAATCATGCCACAATACATTGGGATCTATTCCTCCATTCATATGACTTCCTCCCATTAACACCACATCATACGCATTTCCAGTATGGTTATACAAGCCTTCTATCAGCTTACCTCTATGATCTGTTTTCAATATAAATATAGGGGTAATACTATAAATCATAAATAATAAAATAGCAATAAAAATTGAAATTTTTATAATTATCTTTTTAATCAAATACGCTCCTCCTAAAATCTAGAATATATAAATTGTTGAATATCATAACCTGAGCCATATACACCAAATATCAATATAACTATTGCTGAAGTCAAATACAGAGACCATCTGAATACCATATTTTGTTTCAACAATTCATCTCTCAGATTTTTTGTTCTCTGCAGCAGATCAACGATAAAAACTATACCCAGACTAAGCATTGCAACAAAAAAATTTGATGAATCCAACCCAAGTTTATACAGAGAACCATCAGTAAATACTGAAGGATTAAAATAAAACATATTCTTAATTAACACTACAGCATTTTTAAAAGAAGTTGCTCTGAAAAACAGCCATGCAAAATCAACCAATATGAAATTAATCAATATCATAGATAATTTATAACCAAAGGAACTTGTCCTAATTTTAAATTTTCTCACCAGCATATCTCCTACAGGACTGAATAAATTTTCAACTATATAATATATACCATGTAGTGTTCCCCAAACTACAAATGTAAAACTTGAACCATGCCACAGACCACTTACCATAAATACAATCATAACATTAAAATATTTTCTAGCTTTACTGCATCTGCTGCCTCCCAAGGGAAAATAAAGATAATCCATAAACCAGCTTGTAAGTGACATATGCCATCGTTTCCAAAATTCTCTTATTGATTTTGAAAAATATGGTCTTTCAAAATTCTGTGACAGCCTAAAGCCCATAACTTGTGCTGCTCCTATTGCTATATTTGAATATGACGAAAAATCACAATATAGTTGAAAGGCAAAAAATACCGTAGCTATCACTATTATAAATCCCCTGTAATTTGTTGGATCACTATAGACAACATTTACAATACTGCCTATTCTGTCCGCTACCATTGTTTTTTGGAAGTATCCCCATAACATCAAAAGTAACCCGCTTTTAACATTATTGTAGCTAAAATAGTGATTCTCATATATCTGTTTCATAAAATGCTTTGATTTCTGAATAGGTCCCGAGAGTAGCTGAGGAAAAAATGATACGAACAAAGCATATTTCCCTAAATTTTTTTCTGCCCTAACATCTTTTCTGTAGACATCTATAATGTAGCTCAATGCCTGAAATGTATAGAATGAGATCCCAACAGGCAGTATAAAATCAAACGATGGCATATTTACAGCAATATGAAAATGATAAAAAACACGTGTAATACTTGTACTAAAAAAGTCATAATATTTAAATATAAAAAGAATTCCCAGATTACTCGATATACTAAAAAAAACAAGCAATTTTCTTATTTTTACTTTTTCTACCCTATCTATCAACAATCCACCAACATACGTAATTAAAGTGGATGTAATAATTAAAAAAATATATTTTGGATTCCACGTCATATAAAAGCAATAGCTTGCTGCAAGAAGCCAAATCCAACGTATTCTATTTGGTAGGACATAGTAAAAGATGACCACAATAAAGAAAAAAAGCAAAAACTGCGCTGAATTAAATGACAAACCAGAATACCTCCTAATTGTAAACAAATTAAAGTACACATGTACATATATTATTACATTTATGTGTCAAATAAGTTACAACTCAGTACACTAGTCATAATAGTGGTAAAAATTTATGCATTTTAAAAAGAAGCTCATAATGAATAATATTTTTTATATTACAGAATCTATAAATGGAAAGGAAGGATAAAAATGAATTTAACAACAGAAGACATATTAAAGAAAAAAATTCTGGATGAACAACAAAATGTAAGAGATTATCAGCAGTACTCAGATAAAATAGACAATAAGGAAATAAACGAAATATTTAAAAATTTCGCAGAAAAATCAGCTTATCATGCACAGACTTTACAAAATTTATTAAAAAAACACAAAAGATAGAAGGTCTAAAAAAACCTTCTATCTTCTATATACATTTCTCTAATATATACCCATTCCTTAGTCTTGTGTTATAACATATCCCTTTAACTTTTCACATATATTTAATTATATACTAAATACCACTTTTTTCATTACCCTTAAACAAGGTCAATATTGCGGCAAAAGCGGATACCTATCATAATTAACTCATTTACATTTTGTTCATAAACCCAGGAATTATCTTGATTTGCCCATTTGACACAAATATATATCTATCTTATAATTTATTTACATAATTATAAAAAGCAAGGAAGCGAATTTAATATGCTAGGTGTTATCAAAACTGCAATTATAACTATAGTAATATCGTTTATATCTGGACTGCTCTTAGACTATTATAAAAACTTGGCACCCAGATTACTATGCCATGTGGGAAATGCCATTTCAATGAATCTAGAAGGTAAAAAAGTTTTCGCATACATTGTAACTGTTGCCAATGTATCAAACAAGATAATCCATGAAATAACCTTAGATATACAAAATAAACAAAACAACTTAAAAATTGCAGAAACAAAGATAACCAGGGGACTGAAATTTAATTCTTCAATAAAAGATAAAACTTTAGATGTCAATATACCCTTTTTGAGTAAAGGTGATAAATTTTCAGTTACACTCTACGTAGAAGGTCAACGTGCACCACTCGCTAAACCTGTTATCATACTCAGATCACCTGAAAAATTCAAAAGGATAGAATCCATGGAACAAAGGGGGCTTCTATTTTTATTGCTTAATATACCCAAAAATATAGTTAATGCAGTTTCAAAACCAACTGAAAAAGGCAATTATACCAAAGCCACAAATAAAGAGCCTTATAACTACAATAACAAAGCATTAAGTGATAAAAAAAGGAAAAAGACTTTCAAACCTGATTTAAACAAGAAGGCATTAATAGCAATGGCATCAATTGCTTTAATTGTAGTTGTGGGATTTTCAAGTAGAGCTTTTTTAAAGGCAAAATCCAATAATTCAAAGACACCTGAAGTAAATAGCACTGTTCAAAAAGAGCCTACTACTAATTCAACAGGAGGATCAACTAAAACCAACAGTACAACTAAATCACCTTCTAGTAATACAATTAAAAACACAAATACAACCAATTCGTCTTATAAAAACACCGGAAACGGAAATTCGAATTCAGGCAGTTCATCTTCTAAAAATAGCACTGAAAATACGGGCTCAAACAACTCATCATCTGAAAGTACTAAAAATAATAAAAACAATACTGAAAATACAAATACAACGACTAATTCATCTTCTGGTAATAATGGCGAAAATACTAATTCAAATAATTCATCTTCTGGGGATACTACAGGAAACAATAATTCAGCTAACTCATCTTCCGGCAGTACAGGAGAGAGTACACCTGAATCCAACTAATTAGCTTGATAATGATGAAAAAGCTTTCTGTGATATCTGATTTATTACAGAAAGCTTTTTTTATATAAATATCCTCATCTCTAAAAAGCAGGAAAACTTTTCGTATCATATTTTTAAACTTGACTTCATTTGGTATTTACTGTATTATATACTTACGAACGATCGTAAAGGGGGTAGTCAAATGACTATTACAGAAATAAAAAAAGCCGCGCTGCTAAATTTTACAGAAAAGGGATATGACGGTGCTTCACTTTCTGATATTGCTCAAGAAGTAGGAATAAAAAAGCAATCAATTTATTCTCATTTTAAAAGTAAAGATGAATTATTTCTTACAGTTATGGAAGAAGTTATTAATGAGGAGACTAAATTTTTGCATCAGTATTTCTCTCATTATCAACCTGATTTAAAAAACTACCTGGAAGATTTTATTTTAAAACTTAAAGAACGCTATACGAATAATAAGGAATGTAATATGAAGTTTATACTGCGTATGGCCTATATGCCACCAGTTCATTTGAGAGAAGAAGTTATCCTTAATTTTAAATTGTACTTCTCAGAACTTGAAAAGCTATTAAATAAATTATTTTTTAATACGGAAACTTTTTCAAAAAAAGCTGAAAGAGCTACTCTTTCTTTCATGACTATTTTAGACGGGCTGCTAGTAGCATTAATATATGGGGGAATTGAAAGATTTAATCAAAAATTCAGAGTCTCATGGGAAATATACTGGAGCGGCCTATTAAATGACTAAGTTTTTAGAATTTTAATTTAAAAAGAGATTGGCAGGAACGATATATGAATGAAAACAAAATTCCCGAAAAATATACTTATATTATTTTAACATTTACACTTATCTCAATTATTAGCTGTATTATATTAAATGCATTCCTATTTTATGGTTTTATGGCAAGCATAATTTTTTCTATATATTTATGTAGAAAAAGTGGATTTTCAATAATTGAACTCTTTAACATGATAAAAAGAGGACTTTATGAATGTAAATCGCTCTTCATTTTAATGGCATTAATTGGAGCCATGATTCCCATATGGATGTCTTCTGGAGTTGTACCAACTATGTTATACTATGGGCTCAAATATATGAAAGGTACAAACTTTTTATTTTCTGCTTTTATACTTACATCAGTAGTTTCGATATTTATGGGCACAGCATTTGGAACCATAAGCAGTGTAGGAATTGCATTATTAGCACTGTCAAAGATATTTGGAATACCAAATTATATTCTTTTAGGAGCTATAGTTTCAGGAGCTTTTATAGCAGATAAGAGTTCCCCAATATCAAATCTATTTAATCTCACTCTTGAAACCGTAAAAATAGCGTATAAAGAGGCTATAACATCCATGCTAAAGACATTACTTCCAACTTGTTTTATATCCGCATCAGTATATTATTTTATAGGGAAGAAATACAGTGTAGTTATTGAAAATTCTAATATAAATAATTTTATGTATGCTATTAACAGCAATTTTACTGTCTCACCATTAATATTACTTCTACCATTAAGCATTATAATTATGTTATTTTTGGGAATAAAAATGCTAAAATCAGTATTTTTAGCATTAATTGCCGGAATAGTTGTTTCCATTGTTTTTCAAAGAGAAGGTTTTAATCACATTATAAATGCCATATTAAACGGTTATAATATAAATACTAATTTTGTCCAATTGAATACAGTATTAGTTAGCGGCGGCATGATATCCATGATATCTGTGCTGCTTATAATAGCAGGTGCAGTCAGCCTAAGCAGCATATTTCAAGAAACCGGACTCATAATTCCAGTAATTAAAAGAATAACCTCTAAAATTAAATCGAGTGAAGAACTCATTTTAAAAACAGGACTTATAAGTGGTGCCTTAACAATTATAAGTGATCAAAGTGTTGGAATAATACTTCCTGGAAAGTTTTTAATCAATAAATATAAAGAGTTAAAAGTTAAAAATTGTATTTTAGCTAGAACTATGGCGGACACCGGAACAATTATTGCTCCTCTTATTCCATGGAACGTAAATTCACTATTTATTTTTATAACAACAGGTATTTCAACCATCTCATATGCACCTTATGCGGTATTATGCTACGTGTCTCCCATAATTACATTTATCTTTGCTTTTCTACATAAGTTTCAAGGTAGAAAACAGACAAAAGAGATACAAGTGAAAAATACAATAAAATAATTTTTTAAATACTATATTTTAATATATTATTTAAGTTCTTTTTCTAAAAAATTACTTGTACAATCAATAACTTCATTTTCCCAATTTATACTATTAAATGTATGATCTGCTCCATTTACGGTATATAGGACTGCTTTATCACCATAAATATCCAGATATTTTTCTGATACACTGTGTTTAATAATTTCATCATTATCACCATGTATCAAAAGAACATTTTTATCATAGTTGACAGCTCTTTCAAAAACATTGATATTTTCCGTATCTTTTAAGAAGTCTATACCAAGCATTAACCCTCCCATATCCCTGAAACCATTTCTAAGCATTTTTTTAAGATCTTCTTTTTCATTTTTTTCCCTATTCATGACAATTTCTCTTATGTTACCTGCCGGAGCCCAGAGGCATAGCGATTGTATGTCTTCTTTTCTATCACCTGCCAGCATACTTGCAACAGCTCCTCCCAAACTGAGGCCCAGAATGCCTATTCTATTTTTATCAACAAAATCCAAAGACTTTGCATAATCAAGTATGGCATTTGCGTCATCAAGTTCCCTGGAAACAGTCATATCAACAAAGTCGCCATCACTTTCTCCACTTCCCCCAAAATCAAATCTAACACTTGCAATCCCCCTCTCAGCTAAAATTCTCGATAACTTGACAAATATAAAATGAGATCCTATTTTATCACCTGTAAAGCCATGAAAAATACAAACTATTGGAATATCAGCTGTAATGTTTTCAGGAATGTGCAGCGTTCCTCTTAAAATTAATCCTTTACTTTCAATTTCAACTGCTTTTTGCATTAAATTACACCTCTTTTTTAATTCTAAAACAATTCGCTGTAAAAAGAAAGAGTTTGGGTCAGTTCATCAGTTCTTTTGGTATATGGCAGTATCCCCCTGGATTTTTCTCAAGATACTTCTGATGATATCCCTCGGCGTTATAAAAATTTTCAAGAGGAAGAACCTCTGTTACAATTTTTTTCTTGTAGTTTTTCTGCTGATTTTCTATGGATTTTTTTATAATATTCACATCATCCTCATCTATATAATAAATTCCGGTCCTGTATTGATTTCCCCTGTCATTTCCCTGCCTATCCACAAGTGTTGGATCTATTACCTTCCAGTACATTTCAAGCAATTTTTCAAGTCCTATAATCTGAGGATCATATTTTAAGAAGCAGGCTTCTGCAAACCCTGTATTTCCGCTGCAGACTTCTTCATAACTGGGATTTTTTCCATTCCCATTTGCATATCCAACTTTTGTCTTTAGGACTCCCCTTATACCGTCAAAATATGCCTGAACTCCCCAGAAGCATCCTCCTGCAAATACAATGTTTTTCACAGTTCACATCTCCTATTCTTTCACATAATTACTTTTGTATTTCCTAATTTCAAGCGAACTTCTAATATTCTTTAGTATACTGCTAAATTAATGAATTATAAAAGTTTTTAAGCATAATAATTTAATTACTTTATTAATTAAAATTTAACAGTTTGTATTATCTATAGGTTGTATAATATAATTTAACTATGGCAATTGTACATCATACAATAAGTAGTTTAATACAGTACCCTACTTTAAAAACCTGGACTGATTTCTTTATTGTTGACATTTTTCATTGTTAGTGAGAGTGAGTCCAACCCAACAGCAGAGCTTGGAAGTGTGGAAAACCTCTATTCAAACTTATTCCAGATACCAAAGTAAAGCGAAGGGAATGATTATAAAAATGAAAAAAAGTATAGTAATTACAATTCTAATTTTAGCTTTAAGTTTAACTGGATGTCAAAGTAGTGCCATAAAAGTTGAAAACACTCAACCGGCAAAAAATATTACAAAAAGCAATAATACTGAGTTGCCAAAAAATACTGCAGAAAACGAAAATACCAGTTCAGAAAAAAATACTGCAGAAGGTGAAAACTCCAAGTCAGCAAAAGACTCTGCACAAAGCCAAAATACTGAGTCATCAACTACCATAACAGATGATACTACAAAAACTAAAGAGAACGTGAATTCCAATACTCAAGAGAAAACCAATTCCAAGATTGACCAACCAAATAATAAACTGAATGAAGAAAATAAAAAACAGGAATATATAAATAAATTAGACAATATTGAATTAGGCTTTAAAGATTTCAACAATACTGAGAAAACAGCAGAAGATATGATGAATCACGCAAATGAAAGATATAAACAGTGGAATGCAGCTTTGGATGAAATTTATTATGACATATTAAAAGGACAGTCATCCCCAAGCGAAATAGAAAATTTGCAAAATGAAGAAATTCAATGGACAGATAAGAGAGATGCCAAGGCCGAAGAGGACTCATCCAAAATGAAGGGGGGAACAATGGAATCCATACTATATACCAACTCATCAGCCCAATCAACAAAAGAAAGATGCTATGAATTGGTGGACAAGTACATGAAATAATATCATCAATTTTGCCCCAATACAAATTACGGGGTACACCCTTTTCTTTTTTTCATTTTATTAAACCCTCATATTATGTATTTTATACTTGACTTATCAAAGTATTTTTCGATATTTTCTTTGAAAAATTCTTTCATATAGTTCAATTCATCATCTTTATATACATACTTGCCATACCCAAACTGGCCATACTTGAATTTCCTAATTTCCTCTTCCATAGGCAGCATTGTTTTAGGATACACTGTTAAAATATTTTCTTTTGCTTTTTTGGTAAATCTATGAGATATTATTTCAAAAGTGATCGGTGAATCAGAGAAATTATTCCCTATCTTATCTATAATATCCCTGTATTCAGTTTCCCAATTAGGATTCAAAAATACTGGTGCAATTATAAAGCCCACATTATACCCGGCATCTATAACTTTTACAGCTGCGTTTATTCTATCCTTAAGTTTAGGAGTTCCGTGTTCAAATTCACTTATTATTTTATCTGTATTTATACTGAATCTTACGGTAGTTTTCCCATTATGATTTAAACTGAGAAGATTATCTACGTCAGTAAATTTAGTCACAAATTTAAAATACCCATTTTTACTTTTCCCAAAGTGTATTATACATTTACTCAAATTCCCTGTATAAGGTTCAACAGGAATTGGATCGGAAGTTGCCGCACCTTCAAATACTGTTATACCTGGCAGTTTCTCCTCAATATATTTATCCGCCCTATTTAATATTTCATCTATATTTACATAAACCTTTGTATAAGGCTTTTTACCCATTCTAGTATTGAGATAACAATACTCACACATTCCCATACAACCACTTACTAATGGCAATTGATAATGTGCAGAGGGCTTACAGGATTGAAACTCATAAGACTTTCTAATTCCTACTACCAATGTATTTTTACTTTCAAAATACATTTCAGAAGCTGTATTCCCCGGTATCTGCGTTATTCTTCCGCTTTTAGAAAATAGCAATTCCACATCTTTATGCTTAAAATATTCCATTATTTTTTTCCCTGTTTTATATTCCAACGCTGCATTTTCAAATATAACTCTTTTAGGCTGAAACAATATCATTCACCTCAAGAATATTATGTGATTATAATTTAAAATTATAAGGGGTTAAAAAATATTTCTAATTATATGCAAAATGTTGTAACTAAAAGGCTGAAAGCAAATATAGATAAATACTAAATCTAAAATTTTATAGTTTTATTTAAATTATTTTTGACGAATTTTTGACGGCAAAAATATATAAGGAGCTAATCGAAAATGATTAGCCCCTTGCTTTGGTTAAAAGATAACAATTTAAAACATAGATTGTGATGTATTATACTATAATATAATAATTTGAGCAATAGAGAATTTCTGGAAATGCTAAATAAGAGAAAGAACTCCTAAATATAGGAACTCTTGTGAGATTAAAAGTTTCTAGGAACTAATCATTCAATTACATTCTAACATATATTTATAAAAATTCAATAAACTACACAGGAATAAATTAATATATCTAGGATATACTATCAATGAAACTTTGTTACAATCATTCTTGCATAACTTGTTTATAGGGGTTCCGGTTACTACGGGGCTTCTATATTTTTATTATAAACAAACTTTATAAATATAGATTCATGGTTAAAATTTATGCTATAATAATTATCAGGAGAATAAAGTGTTTTTAGTTAGTCACTCCCCAGGGTTTATCTCTTACAAAGGAGTCGTTGCGGTTAATTTGACAGCAGAGGGGGTGACATAAATGAGTGATTCTATTACTATTACATCTATAGTATGCGTTACAATAGTAAGTATAGTAGGCATTTTTGCTATGCTTGCATACTTAAAAGAAAGAGCCATTCTTAAATATAAGAACAGCTCTAAACACAGTAATAATGAAATATCTATTACTGCGGATAGTGATAAAGAAAATAACTCAAAAAACTAAAATGCACCCTCGCTAAGTGCACTTTAGTTAATTAAAAACATATTTAAATCACGAAAACCGTAACGGCTTCTTTTGAATATATTATACCACATTGTATTGTATTTTAAACATACGATATATTAATTTTACACAAAAATAAGTTATGATAATTTGTATTTGCAAAATTGTACATTATTAATATATAAAACAGTAATTTGCAATATTGAGGAGGAGTTTTTATGATAGTTTCAGAAATTACAACAAAGATGATTGAGTATTCTAGGGGAAATCTTCATGATATTAATCATTTTATGAAGGTATACGCTTATGCTAAAATAATTGGAGAATGCGAAAAATTAGATAAGAATACACAAACTGTATTGGAAGTAGCAGCAATTGTTCATGATATTGCCTGCCCACTTTGCCGAGAAAAATATGGAAATACAAATGGTAAGTATCAAGAAAAAGAAGGCGAAATTTTAGTTGCTGAGTTTCTAAAGGATATCGGATATTCTGAAGAATTTATCAATCGAATTATTTTTTTGGTTGGTCATCATCATACTCTTAGGGATATTACCGGATTGGACTATCAGATTTTGGTTGAGGCAGATTATATTGTGAATGCTGACGAGAGTAATTATTCTAAAACAAATATTAATAATGCAATGGGGAAAATTTTTAAGACACCAACTGGTATTGCTTTATTAAAATCTATCTATGGTCTTAAGTAAATTTCAATTTATAATTTAATTAAGTAAGCCCTAGAGCAGTCTTCCGCCCTAGGGCTAAAATTATTGTGCTGGCTGTGCTGGAGCTGTTGCACTAGCTGCACCTTGCACCGGAGCCACAGTGCTCTGTATATCAGCAATCTTCTTTTTCAATTCTCCGTTTTCCTGCTGCAGCTGACTTCTTTCATTTTGGAGCTGTGAATTTTGAGTCTGGAGCTGCGATATTTGAGCCTGAGTCGCCGTCTGCCCAGCTGACTTTTTCTCTTCTGGGCTTTTGAGTTCGTATACTTTACTCTCAATTACCCCGGAAACTATGGTCCTTACATTGTCATCCACTTCTATTCCCAACTTCTGAAGTACACTATATACATAATCTTCAGCACTCTTTTTCCTCTGGTCCGCTGGAAGCTGTGAAGATATATTGAGCTGTTGAGCTTGCCCTACACCTATCTCTGCATACTTTTCTATGATACTCAAAATATTAAGGAATTTATTACCCGGTACTATAGCTTTTGCAGCATCAGTATATTTTTTGACCTCCTGCAGGCCATTGTCAACCTTTTGTAATATCTCTCCAGTGTCAACACCCTTCCTTTTTAAAGCTGGCAGGAGTACCAATACTGTAGCTCCCGCTCCAACAGCTAGTCCTATAACAATAAATAATATAGTCAAACTTGACATTTTTATATTCCTCCCAATTAATCTTTATTTGGTTTTTCGCTTATTATAGAAAATAATTCTGGATAAACTAGTCCAGTTTTTTTAATAGCCATGGATATAATGCGTTTAATATCTTGAGTTGCACCTGATTTATATATCTGCAATAATTTTGCCAGTAAATAGATATTCAACTGTTTAGCTCGATCTCTATCTCTCTTGATTGCTTTTATTTTCTCATCAGTATACATACTTTATTCCCTCCACTTTATTTCTCTGTGTATATAATATATATGCACTTTTTGAAATATAGGCAGGAAAATCTGAAAATTTCTTAGAATTATTTTTTTATTTGCCTCCATTTTTTATAAAATTTAAAACCGCCTGTGCTGTTTCATATCTATCTGAACCGCTAATCCGTTTCCACCAAAAGGCTAATCTCTATCATAGTTAGGAGTTAGCCTTATCCTATAGCCATTAGCTACATTAGCGTCTTCATTTGTTATTTCAGTTATGGTTGTAGGATTTTCTTCATCAGTTTCAATAACTATTTCAGTATATTTATCTGATAACACGTCTATACTTTCTGTTCCCATTTTCTTCACCTCACCCTCCTAATAGCACCCTTGACCCTCCGGTAGCAGTCATGCCGCATCAATTTTTCTATATCACAAAAGGAGAGGTCTTTGCCTCTCCCAGACTCATTCTTATTTAATTTTTTCTTCTTGGGCTTTTCTTTTTCCATATCTCTCACCTTTGTTTATGTTATGATTAAATAAAAAGGAGATTGTCATTCATGAAAATTCTAAAGTACATATTCTTATGGATTATAAGTTTTATAGTTTTTATGTATGGTTCATTTATTCTTGTAGGATTGTTGTCCAATAACAATGATAACTCTGAAATATTAATTGGTATTTATTCATTAGGAGCAACTATTATAACTTGTACATACTTAATAATAAATTCTTTAAAACAAAAATAAGCACTAATCTTACAGTGCCTATTTCATAATCTTAAGGGAGTTCAATTTTATAAAGAATTTGCTGATGGTTGCATTTAAGTTTATAGTGCCCTGCAACCGCAGACACTAATTTACACTTATTATTCTTAAAGGGGACAATATTTAAAAACTATTTATTTTGGGAATTAAACTTTATGAAAATCCTTTTCGCTAGCATCTATTTCCTTAGGACACTTATAAGTATATATGGTATTTGTGACAACTTAGTGTCGTATTAATTAACTATTTATAAATATTATGAATTTTTAAAGACACCCAACTAAAAGCCAGGTGTCTTTTACAAGATATAGGAATTATATTTATAGCATATAAACCATATTGGAGGCCCCATTTAATCCTGGAGCCACAGGTTTATTGAGGGTATTAAAATCTATCTTTATATTCATTTGCCAATCTTTTCGGCGTGTCCCATGTAACAACCGGAGCGACTTCTTTATTTAATATTATATCTCCATTAGGCTTTGTCTTGTATATGGATCTGTTCTTTTTTACAAAGGTGCTATCTCCCATATATCTGTTCGCCTGATAGTTTACCGCTTTCAACACTTCACGCCTGCGGATCAGTGCAACTTGATGTTTTATTTTCAAACTTCCAAAATTCCTTTGAATGCACTTTTTAATAGTATCTTTTTTACAATTTAATTTCCTGGCAACCTCGGAATCTGTGAATCCTTGGATATATAATTTCCTTACCTGCTGTTTATCTATAACGGGTTTCAAAACATCACTCTCCTAAAAAGAATATAGTTCAATCAAACCATAAAAGGGGACATGTTTTATTTTCACCAAATTGAATTCCTTAATTCATTTATATTATATATCATCCTTACGAAGATTTTTCCCAAATTTATTCCACTTTTGTATCAAATCTGTCTCATTTTTGTCTCACGATTTTTTGTTAATTAACTTTTACTTTGAATTCCTGCACCTTTACTTAAAAGATATACACAATATTGGTTCATACTTATACCTTCTTCTTTAGATTTCTCCATTAATTCCTTATGAAGTGATTTAGGCATCCTTAGTTTAAACTGTCCTGAAAAATTTTCTTCCTCCAGTGGTTCCGGTATCAACATTCCATCTTCAAGTGCTGATTCAAGCCAACTTCTTTTTGCATCATTTAAAAGATTTATCCCTTCGTCAATTGTATCTGCACAAGTAATGCATCCTTTTAATTCTGGATATTTTAATACATATCCACCTTCTTCGTCTTTTATAACTTCAATTTTATAGTTAAGATTCATATAATATTCTATATTCTTCAAAACGTACTCCTCCTTCCAGAATATAGTATTGCCTATTTGTTTATACTAATTTTTATAAAATTAGATATTCAATACTTTATTTCTCTCTTTCTTGGGATTCTACTATATCCCTTACTAATTTCACATATGTAACTTTAATTGGCCTTTTATATGGTATGGTAATTGGATTCCTTCCATCTTTTCTGAATGTCCAGTGGCTACTTCCACCCTTTGGAGACTTCCCTGAATAGCCATAACTTTCTAACACTTTCTTTAACTCTGAAAATCTCATATCAGTTGAAAGATTTTTTATTTCTTCTATCAGCTTATCAAACTTTGACATTTCTTATGTACCTCCTGCTAATATCATTATAATATGATGTCATATATGATGTCAATATATTTTAAATAAAAAGTGCTAGCTTTTTATTTACAGCTATCACCATATAAGGTATCGCAATTACTTTAATCATTTCACCACCTGCATCTTATACGGCCACGCTTATTACACTTTTTAACCAATTCCCCTACAACCTCATACACCATGTTTTCCTTTTCCTTGGCTTTCTTTACTCTTCGTTTCTGCAGCATATTATATGTCATTTCAGCTTTCTCTCTAGCTGTCAGCTTCTCCATGTATACCACTCCTAAAATTATTTCTTTAAGCTAACTTTTTTCTTGTCTCATATTCATGATTTCTTTGTAAGATTGTCAACTCCTAAAATTACCAGAATAATAATTTGATTTCTGCACATCCTATTTTCATAAGGATATCAATGCACTCAAGATGTTAGAATATTAAAGTTTATGTGAAGTTTGAAAGAAGTTTGTATGAATTAAAATGTTTTTTCTTGATGCATTGATACTTACTTTACACTGGAGATGATGAATCTCCAGTGTTTAAACTTATACTACATTAAACCTCATTCCAGGGACTTTTATCCTTGGTTTTTTTCTTCGTGAAAAACATTCATAAGCTACAATATCACATCTATTCAATTATTCAATATCATATATTATAAGGATATTCTAACAATTAACTTATACTTAAAAAATTCACAGCGCTATCAAATTGTATTATTAAAATTCTCTATAAAGATAGTGTAAAGTGAGCTATGAAAAAATAATTCTAAAAAATATGTTCGTAAGAGCTTAGATTATTGTGATTTTTTTCTAAAATAAGGTTTGATTGTTAGAACCGCCACCCTTGACTGCATGATAAATAAATGCTCTGAAGGATATACCGACGGCGAAGAAACTCAAAAACAGATAGATTTCACCGTCTTGTTCACAGCATTTTAGCATTTATTTATAACGCCATCAAGGGCAAGCCCGAAGGGTGGCTAAGTTGTACCTCCGGCTCAAAAATCTAAAAACAGATAGTGGTTAGGCCACTGGATTTTCCTGCATATTTAGGATAGTCTGCTGGCCAAGATAAATGAGAAGCTGCCACTTGGCAGGCATATTACCTGCATTAGATAAAATATCTATCTCATTTAGTGGCTTCCAGTAATTATAAGGATGTGGGCGCAGAAAGTTATAGTAGGCAACCCAGAGAGAAACGCCATAGAGAGCACCATTTTCGCTTCCATAACCACCAGTAACACGGTAGGAAGACTTGAAGGTGCGGTTAAGCCGCTCTACTACTTGCTTTACCCAACGGAATTCAGTGGATACAGCATCATCATTGGTAAGTCCGATGACTTGAGTAACATCAAAATCCCAGCCATTCATGAGCTTGCATTGTTGGCTGGCAAGAGGATAGGCACTGTAGCCATCTGCAATAAATTTCAGGGCTTTATTGGGAAATTCTTTAAACTTCTCAAAAGCCATGCGCATAGCCAGAATACATGGACCTACAGATCTGGTATCAGATACCTGATAGCCAAGAATAGACTTTTTACAGGCATCCATGACAATCCAAACATAGTGTTTTATGCCTTTAACCTTGATGTAGGTTTCATCGGCAGAAAGAATCTTGGAAGGTTTGTAGTCAAAAGTATCCGTAAAAGGTTTGATAACTGCGGCAGCAGTCATAGCATAGTTAGAAACCATGGTGTGTGAAATTTTTATACCATGAACTTCCTGTAAAGCGTGGGCTGTCTGCCTTGTTGAAAGCTTCAGATTCACATGATAGGTAAGGCACAATCCCATGATGTGGGCATTGAACTTCCTATACTTAAAATTAACAGCATTTTTAGGAAGTCCATGTAAGTCCATCTTGAAAAAATCTACTGTGAACTCACGATAGATATAGTGAAGCTTATATTTGTGTTTGTGAGCCGCATCCAGGTTTTTAGGCAATTTAGAAAGATTGCTTTGGTAGTAGGAGCATTCAGGATTAACACATTTATGTATACGAAAGTGTTTTCTGTCTTTCCTGGGTGGAAAGAGTATGTCCACAATAAGGGCAGAGAAATACCATGGGTTTGTCAGCATGATTGCTTTCGTTGAAATTCTGGCCGCAGACTTTACACTGAAACTGACCTCTATTTCCGTTATTATCGTAAATGTAGTTATGGGGTGCACCACACCTGGGACACAAAATATTTTCAGGGATGGACTTTCCGTTACGTCTTTTAACAGGTTTGATTAGCTTATTGTATTTATGTTCATAGTAAGCTAAGAGAAGCCTAAAATCAACCTTCTCAAAGTGAAGGATTTTAGGAAGTTTGTCCACTTTGAATTTTTGATATTCTGGGCTATGCGAATCCTCAAAAGCCCACTGCTTGAGAGGAATATATTTAGCGATAAACAAAAGTAATTGAGAAATTATTTTCAAAAGATATTGATTATATAAGAACAAGTAAGTTATAATTGAATCCAAGACAATGACACCCTTTCGTGTTTATTTTTGGTTTTAGCAGATTCAATTATAACATGAAATAGGGGGTCATTGTTTTTTTATTGAAAAAATTCTGTAACCCTTGATATATAAAGAATAAATTTTAAAAATAGTGTAAAAAACTTTACACTAACTCTATAAACAGGGGGATCAATATATGAATTCAATATCAAATGATTATAGACATAATTGTGAAACCAATAAACTACACCCAGTTATTTTAAAATGTGGAGAAGCTGGTCAGGTAATAATACCTGATACTACCCCAGGTGGAACTACTGCTACCATCACTACTATCACCATAGATACTTCTAAATTTCGTAATCCATGTACGAAACTCGAATTCACAAGTAATATAATTGCAACACCTACTTCACCCACAGCACCTGTTGTAGGGACTTTAAATTTTCAAGTATTTAAATTCTGTGGTGATCAACAACCCATACCTATTGGCGGACAGTTTTCTTTTGCATTAGCACAAGCAGTCGCAGTCCCTGCTTCTACTACATTCACATTTTTTGTATGCGACTGTAACCAATGTTTAAACGGATGCTGCACTTATACTATAACAGTAACAGCTGCTGGGACTATTATTACAGGCCATATTGGTGTTTTCGCTGCAAGGCTAGCAGCAATTACTGTAGATAATCCGAAATAATACTATTGAATAAATAATTTTTAAGAAAATGGTATATTAATCATATCTTTTCTTGATTGATACCATTTTCTTAAAATCTTGGTTACATCTGCCGATATCTGCTTGCATACACCTGTTTCATAATTAAGTAACGATCCAACACTGACATCCAGCAGTTCACTAGCTCCTTCTCGACTTCTGAGTTTGTCATTACTTTCGGATGTCTTTATCCTTGCTTTTTTGTAAATTATATCCGCGTCTCTTATGGATCTGCTCATATGTTCCCACCTCTTTCTATATTGAAATTAAACATTCTAATAGTAAAACTAATACGAAATTGTACTCTGCTCGTCTCCTTTTGCTAGTAAAATATAGATATAAGCTCCCATTATCTTCTAAAGGTTCTTGCATTATTTTGTAGAATTATCACCTTAAAGGTGGTGTTTAAAATTTCTACTATAATATTGGATGAAAATACTATTGAACAAATTAGTAAAACATTAGGTGAATATCTAACTGGTTCTCAAATAACTGAATTTCTATCTAAAATCGGTATAAATGAGAATTCACCTAATACCAAATGGCGAAGACTCAATTTTTGTTTTCAAATGAAGCAAAATCAAGATAAATGTGCTAATAATATTCTTCATTTCATTGAACTTGTTGTTAAACCTGTAAGGTTCGTAAATGATAAACACCGTTTTTATGAATTATTAACTGACTTAAATGACATTCTTATATTCTCAGGCTTAAAAATTAACGAACAAGGAAAATTTACTTTAGTTAAAAAAGTTACTACTTTAAGTGAAGCTCAAGAGAGAGCGTCCAAATTGAGGAAAGTCCTCTATTGATTTATCACATATTACATATAAAGATACTGAATCCTATTTCAGCATCTTAGTAGATAATAATACAAGAGGATTTGTAGGTTAGCACTTAGAACTAAAAAAATATTAATATTACCCAATAAAGATAAGACACACACAAAATATGAATTAAAATCCTTAGATGACTTATATTTATATTCAGATAAATTAACTGAAGTACTAAATAAATATATAGAACAAACTAATGAATAAATGCAGAAAAATGGTAATATTTAATGAAATTCTCCAATTTCGAGAAACTACATAAAATGTATAATTTTTTTATTATACTATTTTCTCTAATTGCAGTGATTTTAGCTTTTTTAGATTTGGCCAATAAAATTAACATAGACATTCCTCCGTATAATTACATTGATAACGCTATTTTAATTATTTTTACAGTAGATTATTTCACACGATTAATTATTTCACAAAATAAAAAAAGATTTTTTAAAGAAAACATATTTGATCTGATTGCTATAATTCCATTCAGTTCTTTCTTTAGGGTTACAAGACTTTTTAGGGCTTTAAAATTAATTAAACTAACTAGATTATTTAAATTAATTAGGCTTTTAGCCTTTCTGGAAAAACTTAAGAAAAATACTAGAAATTTTCTATATACAAATGGTTTTATATATTTAATATATGCAAATTTAATAACTATAACGGCAGGATCATTTTCTATATACTTTTTTGAAAAAGGAGTAACCGTAAAATCCATTGGAGATGCTTTTTGGTGGAGCTTTGTAACTACTACAACCGTTGGATATGGAGATATATCTCCTAAGACCATTCCTGATAGAATAACAGCAGGAATTCTTATGATAATGGGAATAGGCCTTATAAGTTTACTTACCGGCACTATATCAATTTATTTTATAAATAAAATAAATAATAATAAAACACTACCAGATTATAACGAACTCCCTGAAGAAGCACAAAAAGAGATTGAGGATTTTATTCAATATATTAAAAGTAAGTATATAAATAATTAAACTTAAGTATAAATTTAACAAAAATATAAATGGAGGCAATTGCTTCTAACCTGAACAAGATTGCTAAAACTGAAACACCTGCTGCTGTTATTTCAGGACTTGAAAAAGCAGCTCAAAAAAAGTGATAAAAAGCTATAAAAATTAAAAGCGGAACGTTTCCGGTACGCTTTTACAAAAAACAAAGCCAGAAACCCAGCATTCATGCTGGTTTCCGGCTTCTATGCTGTCACTCCCATTCAATTGTAGCAGGTGGTTTGCTGGTTATATCGTAGACAATTCTATTTACACCTTTAACTTCATTTACTATCCTTCTGGACACCTTATCCAGCACAGGATAGGGTATCTTAGCCCAGTCCGAGGTCATGGCGTCTGTGGAGATAACAGCCCTAAGAGCAACAGTATAGCAGTAGGTCCTCTCATCGCCCATTACCCCTACAGAACGTATATTGGGAAGACAGGCAAAATACTGCCATATGGATTCATCCAATCCTGCATTGGCTATTTCCTCTCTAAATATTGCATCTGCTTCTCTAGTTATTTCAAGTTTCTCCTCATTAATGTCCCCTAAAACCCTTATTGCAAGTCCAGGTCCCGGGAATGGCTGCCTCCATACCAATTTGTGAGGTATACCCAATTGTTCTCCCACAGTCCTGACCTCATCCTTAAATAATTCCCTTAGAGGTTCTATAAGTTTAAAATCCATATTTTTCGGAAGTCCTCCTACATTATGATGGCTTTTTATAGTATCAGAAGCTCCAAGGCCGCTTTCCACAACATCAGGATATATAGTTCCCTGGACTAAAAAACCTATTTCACCCAATTTTTTAGCTTCTTCTTCAAATACCCTTATAAACTCCTCCCCTATTATCTTTCTCTTCTTTTCAGGATCAGACACTCCTTTCAATTTTCCCAAAAACCTGTCTTTCGCATTAACTCTTACAAAGTTCATGTCAAACTGTTCTTTAAACACATGTTCTACCTGATCTCCTTCATTTTTTCGAAGAAGTCCGTGATCCACAAAAATACAGGTGAGTTTTTTACCAACAGCTTTATGTACAAGAACTGCCGCTACAGAAGAATCCACTCCGCCTGACATGGCACATATTACCTTCTTATCTCCAATTTTTTCTCTAATAAGTTTTACTTTCTCCTCCACAAAAGAAGACATGGACCAATCTCCCTTTAAATTGCAGATTTTAAGCAAAAAATTCGTGAGCATTTTTTTACCAAAGGGAGTGTGCTGAACCTCAGGATGAAACTGAACTCCATATATCTTTTTGGAATCATTCCCCACAGCTGCCACAGGGCACTCGTCAGTAGAAGCTATAATTTCAAAACCTTCTGGTGCACGGGACACCACATCCGTATGGCTCATCCAACAGCTCTGCTCTTTATCTATACCGCTGAATAAAATACTGTTATTGTCCAGTACAACATCCGCCTTTCCATATTCTCTAACCACAGCACTTTTAACTTCTCCACCTAAATTGGCACATATGAATTGATGTCCATAGCATATACCTAAAATAGGGATCCCTAAACTGAAAATTCTCCTGCTTATTTTAGGAGCATTTTTCCCATACACACTTTTAGGACCACCAGTAAATATTATTCCACTGGGGTTTTTATCTATTATTTTATCCAGAGAGCAAGTATAGGGAACTATTTCACAATATACATTGTTTTCCCTAACCCTCCTCGCTATAAGTTGATTATACTGCCCTCCAAAATCTATTATAATAACCATCTGCCTATCCATGGATTTCCTCCTAACCACTTTTAAATAATTACATCAATTATCACGGTTACAGCTCATTTATAATTATATCATCCAAAAATATATATTGTAGTAAATCAACTAGTTTATTTATTCCTGTCTCACGCTATAGTTAGGTGCCTCTCTAGTCATAGATATATCATGGGGATGACTTTCTCTAAGCCCAGCAGAAGATTGAATTACAAAAGTAGCTTTTTCATATAGATCTTTTAATGTAGGAGCTCCTAAATATCCCATACCTGAACGTATTCCTCCAAGGAGCTGAAATATAGTATCTGCCACAGGTCCCTTGCAAGGCACCCTGCCTTCTACTCCTTCTGGAACTAATTTTTTATTTCCCTCTTGAAAATATCTATCTTTGCTTCCACAGGCCATAGCAGCTAGTGATCCCATTCCCCTATAAACTTTATAGCTCCTTCCTTTATATATTTCAGTTTCACCAGGAGCTTCATCACAACCTGCAAACATAGAACCCATCATAGCCACCTTGGCACCGGCTGCCAATGCCTTTACTATATCTCCTGAATACTTTATCCCTCCATCTGCAATAATCGGGACATCAAATTTATTGGCTTCCTCTACACAATCCATTATTGCCGTAAGCTGTGGTACCCCTACACCGGATATAACCCTTGTAGTACATATAGAACCAGGGCCAATGCCCACTTTTACACAATCCACTCCAGCTTTTACAAGATCCCTTACAGCATCACCTGTCGCAATATTTCCTGCAATAATTTGCAATTCCGGATATTTTCCCTTTATAGTTTGAACTGCATCCAGAACTCCCTTGGAATGACCATGGGCCGTATCCACAGTTATAACATCTACTCCCATTTTAGCCAATGCATCTACCCTATCCATCATATCCACAGTAACGCCCACTGCAGCACCGCATAAAAGTCTTCCTTTGGAATCCTTGGCACTGTTGGGAAATCTCTTTACCTTTTCTATATCCTTTATAGTTATGAGTCCTCTTAAATTATTATTTTCATCCACTAAAGGCAGTTTTTCTATTTTATGTGTTTTAAGTATTTTCTTGGCCTCTTCAATAGTTGTATCCTCTGGAGCTGTTACAAGTCCCTCACTGGTCATGACCTGTGAAATTTTCTTATAATAATTTGTTTCAAAAACTATATCCCTGTTTGTAATTATACCCACCAGTTTCCCCCTTGTAGTTATGGGTATGCCTGATATTCTGTATTTGCTCATGAGGGCAAGGGCATCATTTATGCTGTTGTCCGGTGAAAGATAAAAGGGATCAGTAATTACACCATTTTCCTGTCTCTTTACCTTGTCTACCTCTATAGCCTGCTGCTCTATAGACATATTTTTATGTATTATACCAATACCGCCTTCTCTTGCCATAGCAATTGCCATTTTGGAATCAGTGACAGTATCCATGCTAGCACTCATAAGAGGTATGTTTAATTTGATTTTTTTAGTTAAATTAGTTGCAAGGGACACCTCTCTAGGTAAAACTTCAGATTTATTTGGTATTAAAAGTACATCATCGAAAGTATAGGCTTCCTTTAAAATTCTTGCCAATTAAAATCACTCCTAAAATTATAATATGTTAATAATTACTGTTTAAAAAATGTTTAATAAAAAAGCCCTACTAAATTCATTCATAATGAAAGTAATATGGCTATACTATAATAACTCCATTCATAGTCGGAAATTTACGGCTTCCGGTAGATACTTCCTGCCATATTGAGGAAATATATGAAATGGATAAAATCAAATCTTATTATAAATTTCGACATTTTTCTACCTGTCTTATTAACTATTTACACTATTTTATTCAATTTTTCTGTTTTTGTCAATGTGAATTTATACTATTTTAGAAAGTATTATAAAACCCCATATCCAATGATACGGGGTTTTAAAGTCTGCTGAAGCTCGAAAATTAGTACATTCCGTCCATTCCGCCGCCCATTCCAGGTGCACCTGGTCCAGGAGCTGGAGTGTTCTTCTCCGGAATATCTGCTACTGCTGCTTCTGTAGTCAAGAATGTAGCTGCTACAGATGCTGCATTTTGAAGTGCCGATCTTGTAACTTTAGTTGGATCAACTATTCCATTGTCTACCATATCTACATATTTATCATTTAGTACATTATAGCCAATACCAACTTTACTATTTTTAACTTTTTCAATTATCACAGAACCCTCAACACCTGCATTAGCTGCTATCTGCCTAATTGGTTCTTCCAGTGCTTTTCTCACTATATCTATACCAACCTTTACGTCTGGTATATCTGAAGTTAACTTCTCAACTTCTGGAATTGCATTGATATAAGCTGTTCCACCACCAGGTCCCATGCCTTCTTCAACTCCTGCCTTAGTAGCTGCCAGTGCATCTTCTATTCTCATTTTCTTTTCTTTTAATTCAGTTTCAGTTGCTGCTCCAACTTTTATTACAGCTACTCCGCCGGCAAGTTTTGCAAGTCTTTCCTGTAATTTTTCCTTGTCAAAATCGGAAGTAGTTTCTTCTATCTGTACTTTAATTTGAGATACCCTGTCTTTAATAGCTTGCTTATCTCCTCTTCCATTTACAATAGTGGTATTTTCTTTGTCTATCTTCACGGATTCAGCTCTTCCTAAATCCTGTAAATCAACTTCCTTTAAGTCTCTTCCAAGTTCTTCAGAAATCACCTGTCCTCCAGTAAGTACCGCTATATCCTGAAGCATTTCTTTTCTTCTATCTCCAAATCCAGGTGCCTTTACTGCTACGCATGTAAATGTACCCTTCAACTTATTTACAACTAAGGTTGCAAGGGCTTCACCCTCTACATCTTCAGCAATTATAAGTAATTTCTTTCCCTGCTGAACTATTTTTTCAAGCAGTGGAAGTATCTCTTGAATATTTGATATTTTTTTATCCGTTATCAATATATAGGGATCATCTAATACGGCTTCCATCTTTTCCGTATCTGTAACCATATATGCACTTAAATAGCCTCTGTCAAATTGCATACCCTCAACTACATCCAGCTCAGTTCCCATAGTCTTAGATTCTTCAACAGTTATAACACCCTCGTTGCCGACCTTCTCCATGGCGTCAGCAATCAATTTACCTATTTCTTCATCAGAAGCTGATATAGATGCAATTCTCGCTATATCTTCTTTTCCCTTTACTGTCCTTGAAACTTTCTTTATTTCTTCTACTGCCTTATCCACAGCTATTTTTATACCCTGTCTTATAAGCATTGGATTTGCCCCTGCTGTAACATTTTTTAATCCTTCTCTTATTATAGCCTGAGCCAGTAAAGTTGCTGTAGTAGTTCCGTCTCCTGCCACATCATTTGTCTTCGTAGCAACTTCTTTTACAAGCTGAGCTCCCATATTCTCATAGGGATCTTCTAACTCTATCTCCTTTGCTATAGTAACACCGTCATTAGTAATAAGTGGTGTACCAAATTTCTTGTCAAGTATTACATTTCTTCCCTTAGGTCCAAGGGTAATTTTTACTGTATTCGCTAATTTATTTACGCCTTCTTGCATTTTCGTTCTTGCATCTTCACTGAATAAAATACTTTTTGCCATAAAAAAACCTCCCTACAACTACATATTATAATAAATACTTTTTTTAAATTAATAATGTTCTTATTCGATTATAGCCAATATGTCATCCTGCCTCAAGATAGTATACTCCGTACCATCTATTTTTACTTCATTCCCGGCATATTTGGAAAACAGTACTCTATCTCCTACTTTAACCTCCATAGTGATTTCTTTTCCATCAACTACTCCACCAGGTCCTACTGCTACAATCTCAGCTTCTTGTGGTTTTTCTTTAGCAGTACCTGGCAAAACGATACCACTCTTAGTGGTTTCCTCCACTTCAATTTTTTTAATTACAACTCTGTCTCCAAGTGGTCTAATTTTCATCTAAACCCCTCCTTAAAATACTTTAGATTTATTTAAATTTAATTTTTAACTTTTCTTGTTAGCACTCATTAATTATGAGTGCTAATACAATTATTATAATAATGAATCCCATTTATATTATCAAATTTAAATTTGGCATATATTATGCTATTTTTCCCAAAAAACATCCAATATACTTTAATTAAGTAAATATTTCAGCTTATTTCTGTATATTTTATGAATATACTATTATAGAAACATCACTCAAAAGACATCATAGTATTACTTTTCAATTACATTTGTATAAATTTTCTGTGAACTGCCACCACTTATAGAAGTGGATGGCTTCTTAGTCAATATTCCTAATGGAACAAGTTTACCTAAGCTCTAAAGGTCGAACCAACCTCAGTGTATTACCAAA